>NZ_JACDNT010000026.1 GCF_017656475.1 Archaeoglobus sp. | reverse complement strand
CCTTATCCATGACTATGACGTCTCCTCTTCTCGCAATTCTCCTCCTCTTAAGCTCATTCATCACCTCTTCAAAGATCTTGGCTTCATGCCTGTTTGCAGGATGCAGCAGGAAAAGCAGAGGTTTTATAGTGGGATACTCCAGAACCAGAGTGAGTTTCATTCCAATAAACAACCCCTTTGCAGAATATCCCCACCTGTAATCCTTTCCTTCGAGATCTTTTTGTTTTACAGGTTTTCTGAACCAGTTTATGTCGACGCTCACATCAGTGCAGTCAACGATGAGTTTCGTGTTCCTCTGCCTTTTCTTGGTTATCGAGTTAAGAATTTGTAGAATCATGGATATGAAGCTGTTAAGGTCGAATTTTGAGAGGAAAGCGTAAATGTAAGCGGCTCTCGGAACTTCTTCCTCCTTTATTCTCAGAAACTCTCTTAAGTCCTCTCTCCGCCTCAACTCTTCAACCACATGAGAAATGGTGGTTGAGAAGAACATTAGGTAAGGGTTATCTTAATGCAGTTTATTGCAGTTCTAACTGGCGAAGTAAATTTTGCAATGATCTTTTTCGTCTTCCGCATTTCGAAAATGTTAAGTATTTTCCCAAGTAATTGCCACCTGTAGTCGTTTGGGTCGACTACGAGCGATATATGCATTTTCTCACCCGGAGGAGGCTTATGCCTCCTCCTACATAACTTTTTCGGTTTTAAATCTGTTTATTTCCTGTGAAAATCGTTTTGGTTAGGTCTCTTTGTGTGGGGAGATTGAATTGCTTGTTGTTTGTGGATTTAGTGTGTTAAGGAAGAGATTTGGTTCAAGGTTGTGTAAGCACCCTAAATTTTAATAATATCTATAAACAACTGAACTTTGTCCTCCTCATCATCTACAAGAATTTCTACAGCCTGCTTACCATCTGCAAAAGTGTTCTCCGCGAAGAACCTCTCAATCTCCAGTGATTCAGCTAAGCCGAGGAGGTAAGGGCGATAGCCGACATCATGAACCTTACCGATGAGAATCCTCTTTTTCACCGATGTATCTCTGAAAAAATCATTTTTAAAGTTTTTGTAGTATTTCACTGGCGTGTCCTAAAGCTTCTCAGACACCTACTGACAAGATTGTTTTCAATCGCAACCAAAATTCTAGAACTTTCTGCTTTTGGAAATTTTGAATACTAACTTCTTCACTCTCCGGTTTAACTTATTTTTGAATTCTTCTAACAGTATTCCATCTTTCAAAGTCTCCTTAGATAGATTCGGAATCCACTTTCTGGTAAGATCAAAGCTCAACTGTTAATCTGCTGCTTAAACATCGTTATTGAGCCTATTTCTCCCCACAACATGAATTTCCAGAACTTATCCTCTGGTGATTTGCTACCCTCCGTATTTCTGCGATGAGGTGCTGTGTCAATTCTGTATGTCCTTTCACCCCTCTGCCAGTGAAAACGAACCCTCAAAAACGAACCCTCAAATCAGATCTCACCAATAGGCTTTCCCGCTTAAAAGCCAGAGCTAAAAGAAAGTCCTCATAACCTGGATGCTCCGGCAACCCACATCTTTCGATTTTTCCCCATATCCCTTTATGGTTTTTTACGCGTAGTTTTGAAGGATTCTTTTCAGCTCCTTTTTTGTTTTTTGCTATTATCTCTTCTGTAATAGGGAATCCACTCATTCTCAAAAGCCATGTTTCATTCTTGTCGGGTATGTATTAATATTTCTCGAATAACAGTTTAAACAGTATCTCCCATAGGATGTGAAGGTTGAAGGGTTGTGTTATTATCCCCCGTCCGCCTTAAACGCGGGAAAAACATTTTTATTTCTATAGAATATCGCAAGCACCTTACTTTTCACCAATTGCTATCAGATCCTCTCCTCTGTCCTCTATACTCAAATTCCTAAATCCCACATACCTCATAATTTTCTCAACTTCTGGCATAGTATATCCCCTTACTCTTGCAATATGTCTACTTCCTTTCTTTGCATAATTAACAAACCATTTGAATACTTCATCAGACAAGAAATTTGGAAATTGCAAATACACTTTTCCACCAGGTTTTAAAACACGGTAAATTTCCTCAATGTATATATAAGCATCCTCTTTCTCCAAGTGCTGTAGTGTTATTACTGAAAAGATGAAGTCGAACGTGTTCTCTGGAAAAATTCGCAGATCTTTCCCATTGTTCTTATGGAAGAAGACGTTCCTACAATCCTTTAAATTCTTCCTAGCAAGTTTTATCATCTTTCCAGAAACATCTACACCGTGAATCTCTTTACAGTATGGTGCTATGAACTTCTCTACCCTACCCATCCCACATCCGACATCGAGAATGATGGAATCCTTATTGACGAATTTTCTAAGCTCCGCTGCGACCTTCTCTCCTGATGACCAAAATTCTTCTTCACTTTTGACACCACGTAAAACGGCGTCCATAGCTGTGCTTCTCGTTATTCCTGCGAGCTCCCAGGTGAGCCTATACGAACTGAAGAGTCTCGAGAGATGCCTCGAATTCAGTATTTTATAGCCAAGATTTATTATCTTCTTTTTCATAAATTATTACACCTCCTCATAAACAATTCACAAATCTCTACATCCTCGATATTTCGTTGTCAAAAGATTCTAATGCCTTGTGTAGCGACACATCCGACATCCTCTCGAAGAGTTTGTCCAGGTCTTTAACGAATATCTTTTCTTTAAGGGAGGCTGAAGGTCGCCTTTCCGCATTCTCAACTCTCTGCTTTTCAACTCTGAATGGTTTGTAGACGAAGATCGCTGCCATGTTAAACTACCTTCTTCAACAAGTTTTAAAGTGTTTTCAACAAGTAAGAGAAATGAAGGGTAGGAGGTAATAGTTCTGGATTCTGTTCTAGAGGTTGTTGTGGGGTAAGTGGCTGGCCGTAAAAGATGATGGAAAAAATAACAACATCTGGCAATCATGGATTAAAGTTCTATGAGGGTTAAGTCTTGTTGAGTCAAAGCATGGGGAAATAATAAGAAAGTGTGGGACTTTTCAAGTTTTCTGAAAAATTTTGTAAACGCAACTATGAATCAATGAAAGCTTGAAGAAGAATACGCAGGGACTTATGAAGGACTCAAGGGCAATGTATCCAGTTTGTGGATTTTGGAATTACGCCAACTACCTAATTGCTCTCACACTAAAAGTCTCTCATTCGAAATTTATATATGGGGTTTCAATTTTAGCAATTTAGATGAGAATATCCGTCATCGGTTCAGGTTACGTTGGTCTTATAACAGGTATGGGGTTTGCTGATTTTGGCAATGAGGTCACCTTTTTAGACATTAATGAGAAAATTGTTGAATCGATTAATTCCGCAACGCCTCCTATATATGAAAGGGGGCTTAAAGAGCTGATGCAAAAGAACGTCGGGAGGTATAAGGCAACGTCTGAATATAAATCGGTCATTGATACAGACATAACGTTCATCTGCGTCGGAACTCCATCAAAGAAAGACGGTTCAATCGACCTGGGTTATGTGGTAGATGCGGCGGCGAGAGTGGGAGAAGCTCTGAAAGAGAGAGATGATTTCCATGTCGTGGTTGTCAAAAGCACAGTTTTGCCGGGTACGACAGAGGAGGTTGTGAAACCCATAATTGAGAAAGAATCTGGTAAAGAGGCATTCAAGGATTTCGGTCTTGCGATGAACCCAGAGTTTTTGAGGGAGGGCAATGCTGTTGAGGATTTCTTCAAACCAGACAGAATCGTGATGGGGGTTAAGGATGAAAAGACTAAACACATACTGGAAACTTTGTACTCTCCGATAAGTTGTCCAAAACTCGTAACCGACATTAAAACTGCGGAGATGATTAAATACGCGAGCAATGCTTTTTTGGCAACCAAAATATCTTTTGCAAATGAGATTGGCAACGTCTGCAAAAAACTCGGTATCGACGCATACGAGGTGTTCAGGGGTGTCGGACTGGATCACAGGATAAATCCGGCGTTTTTCAGGGCTGGAATTGGGTTTGGTGGGAGCTGTTTTCCAAAAGATGTTAAGGCATTAATTGCTAAGGCAGAGGAGCTGGGTGAGGATCCAACCTTGCTTAAAGCTGTGATGGGAGTAAACGAGAAGCAGCACATGAAGTTAATAGAGCTGTTAAAGAAACACATTCCGGATTTGAGGGGTAAGACTATTGGCGTTCTAGGCTTGGCCTTCAAGCCAGATACTGACGATATAAGAGAGAGCAAGGCTATACCCATTGTAAAGATGTTGCTTGAAGAGAGTGCAAATGTGATTGCATACGACCCAGAAGCTATGGAAAACTTCAGACGGCTATTTCCGGATGTTAAGTATGCCAGCTCCGGGGAAGATGTTGTGAAAAATTCCGATGCGGTTTTAATAGTTACGGAGTGGGTAGAATTCGAGGAGCTGGATTACAAAGGTAAGATTGTAATAGACGGCAGAAGAATTGATAAGGCAAGGAGAGAGGCTTTGGTATATGAAGGGGTGTGCTGGTAATGAAGGTTAAGAAAGCTGTTATTCCAGCAGCGGGATACGGGACGAGAATGCTGCCCATAACCAAGGCTCAGCCGAAGGAGATGGTTCCGGTTGTGCATAAGCCGGTTATCCAGTATGTGGTCGAGGAGGCCTATTATTCCGGCATAAGAGAGATTTTGATTATAACCGGAAAGCACAAGAGGGCTATCGAGGATCACTTCGACAGGGGCGACTTGCCCAAGAAAGAAGAATATACAGAAGAGCTTGAAAGAATCCTGGACGAGGTCAGTATCTTCTTCGTGAGACAGAAGGAGCAGAGGGGTTTGGGTGATGCGGTGAAGTATGCTGAAGCGTTTGTTGATGATGAACCCTTCGCTCTGCTGCTGGGAGACAATATCACGATTCCACCGTGCACCGAAATGCTAGTGAATGTCTTCGCAAGGTATGGAGGGTCAGTAATCGCCGTCGAGCGCGTTCCGAGGGAGAGAATTCCACTCCACGGAATTATAAAAGGCTCCGAGCTGGATAAGGGTATCTACAGAATAGAAGACATGATCGAAAAGCCAAGGGTTGAGGAAGCTCCATCAGACCTTGCAGTCCTTGGGAGGTACGTTCTAACTCCAGAGATTTTCGATTACCTGAAAAATTTGAAGCCGGGATATGGTGGTGAGATTCAGCTCACGGATGCTCTGAGGGACATGGCTAAGGAAAAGGACGTCTACGGGATGCTTTATAACGGGAGGAGGTACGACATAGGAAACAAGTTGGAGTGGTTGAAGGCGAACGTTGAAATTGCCTTGGGGGATGTGGAGTTGGGGAGAGAATTTAAGGAGTGGCTGGCAAATTTGCGGTGATTCTTTGGTTTTAACCAATGTTCATGCTGTCTGCCTGTTACTCATCTTGCTTGCCACGTAAGAAATCACCACTGCAACTATCGTCAGCGAAATAATAATCATTGAGACGTTGATGAACGTTATCTTAACCTTAAACAGGTAGTTCAGCCAGAAAACTGTCAAGGGTACTATTGCAATGCTCAGACCGAAAGAGAGTGCAATCCTCTCAATAATGTCAATTTCGTTTTTCTTGAAGAACACGTAACTCCAAGCGAATCCCGGAAGAAAAAGGACGAATATAGATCCTGCGATTATTCTAAGCACCTCAGCCGCCTCTGCCACCATCGTCCCAGCACCTCTTTTTGAGTAATGAGCGAGAGTCGTTTTAAAACTTTAGTTATATACGTGGAGTCTCCTTTACTGAACGGCTACCTCCTGATGAACATCAATCTTTTCAACCTTGCGATATCTCTTTCGTTTATTTCGCCCGCAACCCACAACAGCGCAAAATACACGGCGAACGCCGCTAAATACTGGCAAAGGAGGACTGTACCTGCAAGCCTGAAATAGAAAAGCGAAGCTGCAGCCAATGTGAATGCTATCGCCTTTGCGAGAGATGGCCATGGAACCACACCACCAAACTCCTTTATTACAAAGGTAAGAAGGGTCAACATTGAAATAAAGCTTGCAAGAGTAACAGCCATTGCCGCACCGATCATCCCGAAGGCGGGTATGAGTATGAGGTTAAGTACTGTACTCAGAACGGAGAGAAGAATGCTGAAGCCAGCGGCAAGCGATGCCTTTCCTGAAGCGACAACAATGTTGAGGAGATAAGCAAAGACGCTGAAGAAGAGGATTCCGACTATCAGCACTCTGAGCGGTTCACCACCAGCGACGTATCTTGGGGAGTAAAGGAGGGAGATGAACTCTGATGCAGTTACAGAGATGAATGCGGTTGCGGGAACCAGAAAGATTATCACGTAGCGGAAGGATTCCCTAATGTATTCCCTGGTCTTCTGCAAATCGTTAAGATACGTTACGCTTGAAATTGCGGGGAACAGAGCCATGTTTAAAGCTGTTAGAAGTGAGAGAGGTACTTTTGATATCATAGATGCCGCGGAGTAATACCCCACTTCGTGAGTGTCTCTCACAATCGCCTTCAGGGCAAGCAGGTCAACGCTTGTCGAGAAGTTCAGCAGCACCGAAAGAACTATCACAGGCAGGGCGAATTTGACGATTCTTGCATATTCACCGTATTCGGACTCCCTCAGAGGAAAACCTGCAATAACAACTGCAACCAGCAAACCAACTGCCGGAGATATTGCGAAGCCCAGAACAGCACCGAAGACAGAGTAGCCAATCAGAACCAGCCCGAAGATGAGGGCGATTTTGGAGATGTAGTAAACTACTGATATTACGGACTGGTTGCGGTAATCCCGCAGTCCGTTGAAATAACCCGTGTAGAGGGAGAAAAGGGCATAAGCGGGAATCATGAGGGAAGAGAGGCGAATGAGGGTTGTGAGAGAATCATCTTTAAGTATTTCGGCCAAAAAGCTGGCGGAGATGAAATACATGGCAAATATTAACATGCTGAGATAAAGCTGAAGCTTTCCGGCCGTTTTCAGAATTGGTTTGGCCATTTCAGGTCTTTCCGAGGTGAATTTAGAGACCGTTTGCGGGATTCCCGTGGTTAAAATCAGGTTCACAACTGTTATGATGGATATAACTACCGCATACATCCCGTAAAGTTCCGGGCCGAGCAATCTTCCGAGACCTATGTGAATGACGTAGCCGGAGATAAGAAAGAGAAGCTGGGCGATTCCGAGGTAGAGCGTTCCCTTTGTGATGGACTGGTTCACAGAGGTTGAGTGGTGTTGGGTTTAAAAGTTGTTCTCTAACGTGTGGCTGGAAGACTCTTTTGACGGGTAGGATTGTGATCGAAGTTGACGTGAAATCCGACCTGTCAGACTGGAAATCCGTAGGAGGGAGCTGCTTGAGATTCGTTGATGCGAGCGTTTTCGTTCTAAGGTATTTCTATTCCCGCTTTCATCAAGGCCTTCTTTATTCTTTCTATCTCATCTTCAAGCTTTTCAAAATCTCTTTTCAAGAAGCTCGTTCGTCTTGTCGATTTTTGATGAAGCATGCCTGATCTCGCTCTTCATAACTTCTCTCGTTTTCCCGGATTCCTCTTTTATGACCTTAATTGTCTCATCCTGTTTCTCTATCATTAAGTCCTGCTTCCCAAGCATTTCGTCCATCTTCCCCGACATAGCATCCTGCTTACCCAGAATCTTATCCATTTTACCGAGCATCGTGTCCTGTTTACCAAGCATTTCATCCTGCTTATCAAGCAGGATATCCATTTTCTCCAGCATCGCATCCTGTTTCTCTAGCATTGTATCCTGCTTATCAAGCATATTTCCGCCGTAGGTTGCTATATCTTTGCCAGCTGCATTGCTGGAGGTAGCGGTAGTACGACTCGGTTTTCATTACATTGCCGTCATAATCTTCAACCGCTATCTGCTCAACTTCTGCATTTTCGGGAGTTTTAATTTTAATAATATCTATAAACAACTGAACTTTGTCCTCCTCATCATCTACAAGAATTTCTACAGCCTGCTTACCATCTGCAAAAGTGTTCTCCGCGAAGAACCTCTCAATCTCCAGTGATTCAGCTAAGCCGAGGAGGTAAGGGCGATAGCCGACATCATGAACCTTACCGATGAGAATCCTCTTTTTCACCGATGTATCTCTGAAAAAATCATTTTTAAAGTTTTTGTAGTATTTCACTGGCGTGTCCTAAAGCTTCTCAGACACCTACCGATAAGCTCTACTCCTGCGCTCAAGCTTGGTAACCAGGATTACCTTCTCATTCCATAGAATTTTATAAAATAGTCTAAAATCTCCAATTCTAAGTCTGAAGGTATTATCTGCTCCTTTTATCTTTTTAATGTCAAAATTGTCCGGAAAAGGGTTGTTTTCAATCGCAACCAAAAATTCTAAAACCTTTTGCCGGTTTGCCTTTGGAAGTTTTGAATACTCCTTCTCAACTCTCCTGTTAATAAGAATTCGAAAACTCATTTAACTTACTCTTAAATTCTTCCAACGGTATCCCATCTCTCAAAGTCTCCTCGGCCAGATCTTCGAGTTCCTCCAGTTCATCCTCGGAAAGTTCCTCTTCTTCCAGATGTTGAGATTTTAGCATATAAACCTGCGTTTCGATATCTTCTAACTTTTCTTTTACTATCCTGATTTCTTTGAGCAGTCTATCGATGTTGACTGCCATACTCTCACCACCAAGAATTCTCCCTAATACTTTAAAAATCTTTGGCACCTGCTGGTTAATCCATTCTTTTTAGGCTTTAAAGCTTTTAGCTTGCAAATAGCTTCAGAATCTGCTTTTGGTAAGATCAATGCTCAACTGTTAATCTGCTGCTTAAACATCGTTATTGAGCCTATTTCTCCCCACAACATGGCCCTCCGTTACACTATCTTCGACGATGTTGTTTTCCGAACCCAAGTGCTGTGTCGATTCTGTATATCCCTCTGCCATTGAAACGAGCCCTCAAATCAGATCTCGCCATGATTCCGCTTAAAAGCCAGAGCGAAAAGAAAGTCCTCATAAGCCGGATGCTCCGGCAGCCTTCAGGATCTTTAACGCCGTACTTTTGAAGGACCTTTTTCGGCTCCTTTTTTGCTATCCCCTTTGTTATGATTGGGGGAATCCATAATTCTCGCCAAGGTTTGATATTAAAAATTTCCGAATAACAGTGTTTTTTCTGATGGGATGTTGGCCAATTGGTGGACTTTAACAGAGGTTGAGTGGTGTTGGGTTTAAAAGTTGTTCTCTAACGTGTGGCTGGAAGACTCTTTTGACGGGTAGCATATTGTGATGGGGCTCCAATTCTCTCCGGCGGTCTTCGGTCTTCGAGTATCTCCAACAAAGCGGCTGATCGGGTGAAGATTTTTATGCCGTAGAGGATGCATATCAAAAATCTCACGGCTAGAGGTGAAGGTTCAACAGAGTTCGTCGAAGACAGACCTAGATGATACGAGATTTCTCAAAGATTATGATAAGAACAAGCATACTTCAAGAAAGGGGTAGTAGAAACTGTAAAAATGGTGTCTACAAAATGAGTGGGAAAACCGTAGCTGATGAAAGAGGCTGATGAAAGAACTTTGCAACACCAATGAGAAAGGTAACGGTTAAATAATTCCATCTCAAAGTTTTAACCATGGCATCAGATGTGGAGATTATAAAGGAGCTGGATAAGCAGGGCAGGTTGGTAATACCCAAAAACTGGAGGGAAAAGTACGCAAAAAAGGGGAAAGTTATTCTGAAAATCGAAGACGATACAATCATCGTGAAACCCTACGAGCTCGCAGACATCACTGAATTCTTCGACAAGATCGAAGTTGACGTGAAGTCTGACTTGTCAGACTGGAAGTCCGTGAGGAGGGAGCTGCTTGAGATTCGTTGATGCAAGCGTTTTCGTTCACGCGTTTCTCAAGCCGAAAAGAGAGCTGAAACCTCACGAGATAAAGATAAAGGAGTCTGCCAAAGAGATCGTGAGAAGAATCAACGACGGTGAGGAGGTCGGCATAACTGTTGTTCAGATAGCGGAGATAGCAAATCTGCTGGAGAGCTACTTACCACTGAGCGGAGCTCTGAAGGTTGAGGAGTTCCTTTTATTGGCTAAAAACGTGAATGTCTTTGACGTTACAAAGAGGGACTGCCTTAAGGCTTTGAAAATTTCCAGAGAGAGGAGTGTTGGATTGAGCGATGCGATAGCTTACGTGGTGATGACGAAAATCGGTGTGAACGAAATGTATTCGTTTGACAGTGATTTCGACAGGCTTAACGTGAAAAGAATTACAGAGTGATGGTATGAAGCGGCGGAGCGGTCTGCCGGGTTACAGGATGGCTGAAGCGGCTCGGATTAAATATTTTTAAAAATTGCTTAAATGCTTAAGATTTGGGGCAACTCATGATTCCGGTAAGACGTGAAGTTCATGAGGAAATCGTGAAGAGGCTTCTCAGCGAGCTTGAATACTACAAAGCCATAACTGCCAAATTCGAGAAGAAGTACGGATGCTCCTTGGATGAGCTGGAAAGGAAAATCGAGAGAGGAGGTGTGCCTTTAGATAAACACGAAATTTGGGAGGACGGCACAGAGTGGAGAAATGCCGTTGAAGAGGTGGAAAAGCTGAGGAAGCTCATAGAGGGGCTGAAATCTTTAAAGAAGTAGAAAAAAGTTGCTGGATTGTGATTGTTTAGTTCATGTAATTTACGATGGTAAGTAAGATTGCTCCGTACGGGCCGAGAAATCTTCTCGAATTTTGACTAAGTTTAAAAGTTGTTCTCCAACATCTGCCAAAATGAAGATTCAAAATAGTTCAAAAGGTGAAAAGACGGGAATTTGCTAGTTTTCTCGAAAATTAATGCTGTATTGAAGCAGATGCCAAATTGCATGCTGGTAGTCACCGATGGGGGGGGGTGAATTCTTTAAAGGCCAAGGGGTACCTTGCAACGCTGCAACGCTGCAGCGAAAAACACATAAATTAAGTAACATACTTTAAAGCATGATACCCGAAGGTATGTTCGTGAACAGGGAGTTCGAACAGGGGTTTCTTCGGGATTATTCTGGTCGGGACCAAACCCTGTTAGTTCTGGAAGATTCTTTTAACGGCAATACACCAACACTTTATGATGAAAGTCCCTAACTCTCTTCGGCAGACATGGAACCCGTTTGGTGTTGAGCCAGTGATGCTTGTTTACTTCGTTAACAGACTGTATGACTACAAGAATCCCGATGAAATCAGAAGACCTTGGAATGACAAGACAATAGTTCCGAAGAAAATTAATGGCAGATGATCCTCGCTATAACAAGCCGTGGGATTGGTTTTATCCTTCGCATAAATAAGGGCAAATTTTTAACACTCACGTTATGCTGAACTTAATGAATTCGGAGCAAAAAATAGAATTGGGTCGTAATTGTATGGAAACTTGCATAATTTGTAAAAGTAAAAGTCGGGAAATAATCTTGGACAGTCTTCATGATTACACCACTTGTTCGCCTCTACCATTTAAAATAGTTAAATGCAAGATTTGTGGACATATGTATCTAACACCAGTACCCTCCCAAGAAAAAATTGAAGATTACTATACATTAAAAAAATATTATCCTCATATTCTTGGAAATTATTTTATAGAGAAATTTGAATTGGCCATAACGAAAGAGCTAAAAATATTATCGAATATGTTGCCAGGGAAAATATTGGATGTTGGTTGTGGATCGGGAAAAATAATAGCAGTTTTAGAAAAATTGGGTTGGGATGTATATGGCATTGATTTAAGCTCTAGAGCGATAGAAAATGCAAAGAAGAGAGGTCTCAAAAAAGTTTACGTTGGCGAATTAACAAATTTTCACTTTCCTAAAAAATACTTCGATGTAGTACTGATGAGACACGTGATCGAGCATATACATAATCCGAATGACTATCTAAGTCATATCAATAAGATACTTAAAGATGACGGTCTGTTGATTATTAGCGTACCCAATATTAATAGTAGGGAATTTAAAATTTTTAGGGAATACTGGTATCAATTAGATGTTCCACGTCATTTACACTTTTTCAACATACATACCTTATCTAAATTATTGTCTAATAATAAATTTAATGTAATTAATAAATATGAAGATTATAGACCTTTTTTCTCTTTATCCAGAAGCTTAGTGAATTTAGTTAACGGATACTTATGTTCATCAGAGAAACGCAAACATAAATTCAAAATCTTAATAGATAATCCAATATTCCATCTGATTATGTTACTATTATTCTTTTATTTGCATCTAGATACATCTATAATAGTCATAGCAAAGAAGGTATAAGTGTTTTATTTATTATTTTCTTTCTTTTAATCTTAAAATCTTAACACCATTTTCTGAATAAACTACTGAAAAATACTTACCATCATAATCTACCTTACTGAGAATTCCGGTGTTTCTTTTTCCGATGTAGATGTATTTAATATTTAGTTCTTTTAATACTTTTATAAATTGACTATTTGACTTTTTATCATATATATCATATATTTTTTTAATATTTAATACTATATCCATGTCTGTTTCTTCAGCCCCGTATATTAATGGAGGTGGTAATACTCTTCTTCCTGTAAATATTGGAATGTAAGCTCCTGCATCTGTAGTCTCTAATAAATCGAAATATTTTGATTTATAGAAGTTAACAAGAAAAACTTGATCCTCTTTTGTATTATTCTCTATCCATTTGAATGCCTCTAAATCATCTTTAAAAACATAATTATAATCTTGAGATTTAAGAACTATTGGCATTAAGTTGACTATATTTAACACTACAATAGTAATTAGAATGATTTTAGTTTTTTTTAATATTTTTGATTTACTTTTGATATTAAATAACTCTTTCATCAAAATTCCGAATAGAAGAGAGAGTGGGTAAAAAGAGAGTGAGACTACAGTAATAGTGTCTAAATAACCTGAAAATGGCAAGTTAAAAATATATGGATTTGAAAAAAGAATTAGAAATGCAAACCAAAAAAGAAATACACTAATAAATATATCCCTATACTTGGCCAAAACTAGTAGTGAAGTAATTAAAAAAATTAAAAGAACCAATATTGTATTAATATTGCACGCTATAAAATAATTTGAGTACATTTCCTTTAAATATCCTATTCTTTCCAATGAGTAAAACTCTGGTGGAGTTAGAGACAAACTATTTTTGCCGTAAGTCAGTATTACTTTTAAAAACCATGGGAAAATTACCAGCAATGAAGTCCCCCCTGTGGAGAGGATAACAAGTACATGCTTGGTTATTTTACGATGTTTTATTGTTAAAATAAGGCACAATAACATCAAAAACAAAACTAATGCCAAAGTTGCCCTGTAATGCGATAAAAAGACTCCTATGTACATCAATGGCAAAATTATAACATCTTTTTGTGTAAAATTTGTATCATTTTTTATAAAATATAATATATATGTAATAATTATTATAAGCAATGAAATCCCAAGTATAAAAGTAAATCTTCCCCATAATAAGTAGTAGAACGGGAAAATAGATATCCAACCTGCGAACATTGTCCCAAACAAAGCAGCCACTTTATTATTGGTGATTACTGTAATAAAGGTACCAAGTATAAATAATAAACAAATAGATAAAAATAAACTAATTATTATTACAGAAATAGTGATCTCTAAACCGCTTAACCAACTAAATAGTGCTACTAAAGAATGAAAACCAAAGTGATAAGAGAAAGATTTTATAGGATAATAAGGCAATAGATTAGAGGGGATGACATGCTTTTCAAGTATAAGTTTAGAAATAAATGTATGTGTAGATGAGTCTACACCAATTGGTGCTATAAATTGATTGTTTACAACATAAATTGAATATCTAATTAACAACGAAATAAAAATTATTAGCAAAAGTACAACCGTATTGGTATTGTATACTTGAAAGATTGTTTTTTTTAATATATTTTTAATGTTTGACTTATTCAATTTTAGTAATACATAAATTAATGCAACTATGAATAATGCACTACACGAGATAAAAAAATCTATTGCTAATAAGTAACTATACAGTCCTACTAGATTCACAAAGGATACCGAAAGACCAAATACGACAATAAGAAATAAATTAAGGTTCTTGATAGATTTATTTAAAATAAAAACACAAAAAATACCCGGAATAAAAAATATAATAATTATCGAAAAAATCAATCTTAAAATTTCTAAAAATTCTATCATTACCCTACCACCTCCCTAATTATACAATATAGCTCCCGACCGATGGCTTCTGGAGTACACTTCTCCATGAATGTTCTATATCCCTTTTCCGCTATGTTCTCCCTAAAATCTTCATTTTCTCGTAATTCTAAAATACCTTTAGCCAAAGCATCACTATTTGCAATCTCAACAAATAACGCATTTTCCCTGTCCTCAAACAGCTCTCTGTTTGCTGGATTATCCCCCACAATTACAGGCTTTTTCATGGCGATGAATTGAAACGTTTTTCCAGCTATAACTCTTTTCGCTTTATCTATATTGGAAAAATGTCCACCTAAACAAACATCGCTCTTTGCGATTTCCACTGGCAGTTTCTCATAAGGTATCCAGTCAATAAATCTAACATTTTTAACGTTCAAGTCTCGAGCTAATTTGTCAATTTTCCCACGTTCAGGGCCTTTACCAACAACAATAAACTCGATATCTTCGTAAGGTTCAAGTAGTTTTGCGGCTTTAATTATATATTCTATTCCTTGAAGTGGCCTGTATGTTCCATAATAAAAAACCCTGAATTTTCCGTCATTTCGTTCAACGTTTCTTGGATAGAAGTACTCATCATCCGCCCCAACAAACACTCTATGAAATTTTTCTTTTGGTAAGTTAAAAGTATTAACAAAGTAGTCTATATGAGCATTTGTATCAAGTATTATAGTATCTGCAATTTCACAGGAAGATTTATCCAGCCAATAAAAGAATTTACCTGCTATTGAATTTGGTCTGAAATTCTTTCTTTCAAAACACATGGTGTCATAAGCCGACAGAAAAGCATCAAACACTATGGATTTATCTTTTAAGGCTTTCCTCACTATCTTAACTAGAGGCTGTCCAAAAAAACCAACAAAGACGGCATCAAAAGTATCTTTTCTCATTAATTTTAGTAAAAAATTTATTATTACTTTTGGATATCTTACTGCATAGGATTTTGAGCAGTCTGTACATTCAATAACTTCAATACCACACTTTTTCAGTCCTTTCAGAATAACTGCATTTCGGGTATATGTTGGTTCTCGGCCTGAAATAAACAGGATCCTCATCTTAGAACCCCCTAGTTTTTATTTTCTCTCTCTTACACTACCATATTCAACCTCCATCTTCTTCAACCTGTACAGTATCTCCTCCTGCAGCAACCTCTGCATTTTGAGCATGTCAGCAACTAACCCGAGAATTACTGATAACGACCCAACGACGATTAAAACCACCGAAAGCACTGCACTTGGCAGATGAGGTGTCACCATCCCCGTATTGAAGTAGTGCAGAAGAACTCTCAGCCCGAACGCCAGCCCTGCTAAAAGAAATGCTAAGCCAACTGAAAGGAAGACCTTCAGCGGGTGGTAGTCTCTGTAAGTCCTTATTATCGTCATTCCGGCTCTCTTGGCGTAGCTCCATATGCTGGGAATTAACCTCGATTCCCCTTCCCTCCTCCTGAACTCCACCGGAACCCACTCTATCCTGAGGTTCTTATTTGCAGCCTGAATTATTGTTTCCTGTACGTAGGTGTAGTCTCCCAGCAGGTTCATCCTCATCGCGGCCTCCCTCGAAAAAGCCCTGAATCCACTCTGCGCATCCTTTACCGGTAGCCCGGATAACCTGCGGGTAACCCACGTCGCAATTTTGTTGCCGATCCTCTTCGCTTTCGGCATGTGATCAAGCCTGTCGATCTGCCTGTCCCCGATAACTATATCCGCCTCACCTTCCAGAATCGGTTTGACGAGCTTTGGGATCTCTTTGGCGTTGTACTGTCCGTCTGCATCAATATTGACTATCACATCCGCTCCGAGCTTTAGTGCCGTCTCCAGGCCAGTTTTAAACGCGTTTGCCAAACCAAGATTCTTCTTGTGCGAGACCACGTAATCAGCACCCGCCTCTCTCGCCACCTCGGCAGTTCTGTCGGTGGAACCGTCATCAACGACGAGCACCTCAACCTCATCGAATCCTTCAACCTCTCTGGGTATTTCCTTAATTACGCTTCCTATGGTTTTCTCCTCGTTGAAGGCGGGAATCATTACGATGAGCTTCATCTTCTCCCCCAACTTACAGTAACTGCTCAGCCTATTAAAGCGGAAAATAAAAAAATTTCCTATTCAGCACCGCTTTACGTAAATCTTATCGTTGTGATAAACTATCACCAGAGCGTCACTCACATCCGGCACTTCTTCGTAGACTTCTGGAAGCTCTCCCGTTTTTGAAAAGACGATGTACTTTATCCAGTTTCCAGCGGAGTAGTTCTTGGTATCTGGCGACCAGCTGAAATTTCCAACTAAAACCACACGGCTGCATGCAGAGTAATCCAGCTTGGAGAGCATTTCGTAGTCCTTCTCCGAAATGTAGGAGTAAAACCTGGCCGGAGAGTGTATCGTCGTCTCGCTGTTCACGGCCAGAACCAGATCGCAGGCTAAAAGAGCAAATAACGCCAGTACAAGAATCCTCTTTAACCTCATCTCCGACAGAAAAACACCGGCAAGTATGGAGAGGGGGATGCTCAGGTAGAGGGAAACTCTGAAGGTGTTCAGGAAAAAGGATGAGGGAAAAATCCTGTATCCCATAACACCCGAAAGTATGCCGGAATACACTGCAATGGCCAAAAAAATTGCTGCTCCGACAGCATAAGCTCTCTTGAATTTTCCGCTGGAAGAAAGAAAGACGAACAGGCCGGATAATGCGAGCATAAAGGCTGTTGAATCTGTAAGCAGGATTACCGGAAACGAGAAGCGGGTGTAAGGGTTATCAACCATTGGCCTAACGGGGTGGAGGGGGAAGCCCACGATGGGGAAGAAGTGGCCCAGCACCAGTATTACGGGGATGAGTAAGGCGACGAAGATGGGTATTCTGGAATTGATTTTACCATAAAAGGCGAATATCGGAAGCAAGGCGGCAAAAAACATGGCAAACTTCGAGAACGCTGTAACTGCAACCTTCCAGAGGAGGAAAGCAGAGGCGAGAAACAAAAATAGGTTCGTTGCATTTTTCTTGTTGCTGAATCTGACGAACAGGTAAAGAGAGAGGATGAGGAAGAACTCTCCGAGGATTTCCTTATATAAATCGCAGAAGAGCAGTTCCGAAGGGAGAATCGAGAAAATTAGCGCCGAATAAAAGGCTGAATTGCTATCGGAGAGTTCACGAACAAGCAGAAAGACCGGCACAACACATGCTGCGCTGATTGCCGGAATGAAAAATCTTGGAATTGCAAGCAAATCCAAACCCAGCCAGCTGATTAACTTGGCAGTGAGGCCGAGCCAGAGCATGGAGAAGTTCCAGTTGTCAACGTATGCATCGCCGGAAAAACCCAGTCCAATCCTCAATAATTCCCACAATTCCATTTTCGAGGCTTTGAGCGCTAAGATAAGATAAGCCGGCGTATCGTAGCCCAAGGGCACTTTTGGAGTAGCAAACACGTAAGCTCTCACGACAAGGGCGAGAATGAAGATTGGTATGACAAACCACTTCTTGAAATCGATGTCGTCATCACTTCCCGAATCCAAAAACTTTGTGGCAATGTAGCCTGAAACCAGGCCGATTACGATTGCGAGGGCAACGCTGCCGTAATAAAACCTCTCGGCCGCAAATACCAACGCTACTGGTATGATTAATAGGGACAATGGTGTTAGCGACGAGATTTTGATTTTGCTTCCAACGTTTATTTTTAGCAGCAAGTACATCAGAATCGCGGTTAAAAAAATGTGTAATGCAATAAAATATGTGTTGACGCCCCCGAATACCTTCATAGCAATGTAGAGGAGGATAGTTACCGCCCCAACTCCAAATATGAAAGAGCTGTAGCTAAGCTCTGTGCCTTTTGCGGATACCATCAAACCACCCCTTGACAAAAACTCTGAAGAGGAGCTTTCTCGTGAGGAGCGAAAGTGCGATGCACTCCACGAAGTTGAAAAAAGTTGCTGAGAGAAGTTTAAGTTGACCACCCCACTTTTTTACAAAATACGCTTTGTGATTCCAGTAGAAGTACAGCCATCTCTCGTTCAACCAGACGGATGGGTCGTGAACCCTATTTCCTCCTCTCGGCGCTCTCAGATGCAGAACGCTGTAGTTCGTGACGAACACTAATGGACACCCCTTTCTGTGCAGGGAGTAAGTGAAGTCCGAGTCTTCGAGGTAACCGTTTCCCTTGCCAAGATACTCGTCAAACCTTAAATCAGCAATCAGCTCACGTTTAACCACGAATGCCGTTCCCGGAAAGTGCTCTACTGGAATTTCCTTCCTTCCGTAATCTTCCAGCTCGAACCCGCCAAAAATGATGCCGAGAAGCAGAAAAACCCTTCCGACAAATAACCTGTGAATCTTCTTCACAATCTGCGGTCTCGGATCGTTTGGCTGCTGAATTCTAAAAGAGAATGCTTGGTGCTCCTTTGCCAGTTCCAAGCATTTCGATAGGAAATCTCTGCCAACCCTGACGTCATCGTCTAAGAACACAACGAACTCTCCCTTTGCAGAACTTATTCCAATGTTTCTCGCCTCCGATGAACCAAGACGTTCTGTTGAGGGTACCAGATAGACAACGTTAAAGTGGTTGCTGAAATCCCTAGCCAATTTACCATATTCTTCTGAATTTTCCTCGTTAATTATAATGACTTCCATCGCATTTAACTCGAAATTTTCTTGCTCTTTTAGGTCTTCCAGCAACCTGTTCAGAACGTCAGGCCTGCCGTACGATGGTATTACAATGGAGAACCTTGGAGCTTGCATTTGTCACAGCTCGTTAATAGTGCTTTTAAACTTTGGCTCCTTTAGGATACGAAACTACAGGATGTAAGGATTTTAATAAAATTCACACATCGTAATCATCCTCCTCCAGTATCAACATCGAGAGGTAGTATATCAGCAGTGCAGTCGTGATGAAGAGGACAACGGAGAGCCATCCCAGGAACGCGAACATCGTCCCGACAAGCCCACCACCGATCAGACTCAACCTTCTGACAAAGCTCCTCTCGTCGGTTGAGGATAGCAAGAGGATCGCAGACAGCAGACCGATCAGCCCGCCGGCAGCGATAACACCGTACCCGAACTTCCCGAGCATCGCCCAGTGATCTCTCAGAGGCCTCGTTACAGATTCAATAAAAACTGCAGAGAGAAGAACAATCAGCACGGCTGATATTAGCCAGTGGGGAATCTTTACCACAAGCTTTCCGTTCACGAATTCAACTGGTTTGGATAGCTTCACTCCTCCAAATTTCAAAGCGTAACCCTTTTCATATTCTGACACCTCTACTGGCAGTCTTACTGCCCCTCTTAGATTCTTCCGTAGATAGGCCCCAATCTCCTTTCTCTTCCATACAACGTAGACGAGCAGCGATAAGAAGAATATTCCCGCAGCAACAAAGTCGGAGAAGAGCATGTAGGCAAGCTCGGTTACGAAGTAGAAGCTGACATGCCTGCTATCCGTAACAGCATGCAACCTCAGATACTCGCCATAGTCCTCAACCTCGAAGTCCACATTGGAGAACAGAATCATCTTGCCGTTCTGAATATCAATTGTTAGCTCAGCAGGCCCACCGCTGATGGATGGCAGAGTAAAGTCGACCTTGTATATTCCGTGTCCCGAAGGTTTTGGTAGTAAAAACAAAATTTCTGGATTTGCGGCAAAAACGCTTCCGTTTTCGATTTCGAGTCCAGAGTAGGAGATGATGGTCGCATCCCCCTCCCTTAGCTCTGCAACTCCGCTGTAATTACTCCTCAACTCTCCCTCTCCGTACCAGTATCTAAACTCACCGTTCGGAATCTTCGCCTCTCTAAACTTCACGTGTATTTCGTCAGCTAAAGCGGGCTGGATAGCGATAAGCAGAGCTAGAATGAGAAGAACAAACCTCATCTCCACACCACCCTTAGTGGTATGTACTTTTCCTCATCTACAGTATTCCTGAGAATTATATAATCTCTGACTTCCCCGTAGTCCGAACTGGGCCTTATTAAAAACCTCAGGATTTTGCATTCACCGCTGGAGATGTTAACTGGATTCTCAAATGGAACGATTAGGCCCTCAAGATAGGAAGGTACTTCAACCCTCAACGACTGGTTTGAGCCAACATTTCTAACTATGACAGAAGCGATTGAAGGTTTTTCTGAAACGCTGACATTTATCTCATTCGGCGTCATGTCTATTTTCATTACCTCTTCAGACTCCTTGGCTTCCTCGGATTCCGAAACTACAGGCATCTCAAAAACAAGCCTTGCAAACTCAGTGTTGTTAGCAGCATAAATGTTCCCGTTTGTCATGAAATCCCTGTCGCCGAGGAAAGCTACCACACCCTTGCCAACCTTTTTGGTGGCAAAGACCGTGTAATTCTCGTAATGCTTTTCTTTGCCGATTTTAAACAGATCAAGCCACTCACTCGCCCACGTGGTAACGTTTACTGTAAAGCTAGCATCCTCAACCTGCAATGGTACGGAAGACTTAAGCTCCGCACCGTATTGCGGAATCTCCGCTCTCTCAATGTAAAGGCTGGTAAACTTTCCACCAAATACACCCGCGATTCTGTTCGCGTTTCCGATGTAGCGAGGGTCATCGCAAATTATCAGGACCTTCCCTCCATTATTAACGAAATCCGTCAGAGCGTCAATTTCGGAAAAGCTGAACTCCCTAATGGGATTGACAATTACAAAAACCTTCGCCCTTTTCAAATCTGACCCATCAATCTGTACTGAGTTCCCCCTTAAACTAATAGTATCGGTTACTGAAAATCCTGACTTTTCGAGTTCAAATTTGAGATACATGAATCCGCTTCTTGCATCGCTTTCGAGCCCGAAAAATCCGGAAGTGCTATCAAAAAGGACAGTCTGTGCGCTTGATACCTGTAGGGCAAGGACGATCATCGCTAAAGCTGAATATACAAGCAACCTTAACCTCTTGCCGTGCCCTCCAGAGAGGATTAGCGCTTTCATAACAACACCTACCCAACAACTTCAAATATTTTTACCTTCCCGAACTCCTCAACCAGCCTGAAGTGCTTCAGGTTCTCCGCATCCTCTTCATGCAGCCTGTACAGCATAGAAGTGTTATAGAAATCAAGAACATCCTCGTCGTCCATTAGCTCCGGTTTGAGGCCAGCTATGGACATTATCGCCTCAAACTTTCCCGTGTACTTTCCGCTCTCGTTTTCGAACCCCATTTCCTCGTCGGTAACAACGTATCTCACACCCCTCTTCTTTGCAATTTTCAATGCATCTTCCT
Organism: Archaeoglobus sp.; assembly: GCF_017656475.1. GTDB lineage: Archaea > Halobacteriota > Archaeoglobi > Archaeoglobales > Archaeoglobaceae > Archaeoglobus. Next base: position 6,445 of record NZ_JACDNT010000026.1, on the reverse strand, counting down.
CATTCTGGGCTGTGAAAAATCTTGCAGCGTCAATAGCTCCGGCCTGAAAGTTGTTGCACACAACTGGCCTTTTAGCGACAAAAACTATCCAGTTCCCGTAGTCCCACCAGCTCAGTATAGAGTATTCGGGCTTCCCCTTGTCCGGGGTTAAGTAGTGGGAGGTGGAATCTGTGTTTTCCTTCAGCCACGTCAGGGCAGCTTGCCAGTCCTCGCTCAGCTCGGAAGGTTTTATTGAAATGATAAAGGAGGGTGTGAAGATTACGGCGAGGAAGGCTGCCACGACCGCCTTGTCGCCCAGACTCAGCTTTTCTTCTTTCTTGCTGCGCCTCTCCTTACGCCTTTTCGACCTCTTCTTTTTCTTTGTGTCTTCCTCCTCGCTCTCCTCTTCTTCCCTCACTATAACCTCGGTCCTCTCGAAAACGTAGATGAGCGTGTTAGCGGCGAAAAATGATATTGGCACTGCAAGAATCTCCGTGAACCTGCTCTGCAGAATTGAGAGGGCGAGGGAAGTGAAGAAGAAAGCCTGAAGAAAGCGGTCTCTGAAAGTGAAGAGTGACGGAAGTGCGAGCAAAAACGACAGGTAGCCTGTCAATGACATTACTCCCGCAAAGTCGAAGGATTGCGCTTCGGCAATCGTCGGGAGGTATATGTTGGCCCCGATGAGGTAGCTTACACCCCGCTTAACAAAGCCCAGCTCTTTAACCGGAGCAAGGTAAAGTACTGCAAGGGTCAGAGCGGCAGCGGCAATGTATCCAAGCTCCACCCTGATGTTGCCGAATCTCTTAATAAAAACGCCAATGACGAGAAAAGCTGCGATGGCAACGAAAGATAAGGCAACCGTATGGCTTACGACTGCCGCAACGACCGGAATAAGGAATGCGGGCAAAGCTCGAAGCATCTTCTTTTCATCAAAGTGCAGGAAGGATGCGAGAGCTAGGACAGCAGCGTATATCGGTGCTCCAACCCAAGAAAAGGCCAGAACTGTCAGAGGTGCAGCTGCAACGGGTGGAAAGCGGAGTAGGAGATAGAAGGCGAGCAGAACGAGGAACGTGTTCCATGCGTGGTGGTCGGCAAAGCCGAGAACGCTCGTGTGGACCGCAGCAGGAATTGTTGCATAAACGAGGGCTGAAAGCAGAGCGAAATTCTCGTCTCCCAACTTCCTGGCTATAACGTAGACGAGAATCGTGTTGAGGACGCCGAGCACAACAGGAAAGACAAGCGAGAAGTAAATGGCCGCATCAAACCCGAACAGCATTCCAGGAAATGCGAGAATGTAGTCGAACAGCGGGAGCCAGCCTATATTAAGACCGTGTGGATAGTTGAGGTAGTAGTCGAAGTCAGGCCTGTAGCCCGACCTTACTATGACTTCAGCGAGTCTGAGGTGGTAGAAGGGGTCGTAGCCTGAGGGGAGCTTGAGGGATAAGAGCTGCAAATTCTGGAGTCTCAGCAGAGCTGCCAAGATAATAATGGCAATCAACCACATGAGCAACAATCTGTGGTATGAATAAATAAATTGCTATTCTATCCATAGGCTGCTGATGAAAAACGTGCTGAAAACCACCTGAAGGCCGACAGCGACCATCAGAAATGAAAGGATCGCGTAATTCAGTGCATTAAGCTCGCCATAACCCGCTCCAATCCAGGCTGAGAGTATGGCGTAGCCGAGGATAAAGCCAGCAATTACCAAAGCAATCCCCAAAACCAATCCCTCTTCGAGGATTGAATATCGCCTGAAAAACCTCACAAATCTGTCCTCTTCGGCAAGGCCAATTTTTGCCGAGTATATTTTGCTCGAAACCCCGAAGAAGAACGTTTGGGTGCCAATCATGACCAGCATTGATGCCAGGACGAGGGAGTGGGTTCTGATCGGTTCGAAAAGCATTACGTAGAGGATTAAGAGCACACCTGCAAGCAGCATCAGCATCGCAGGGATGAGAAAGAGGTGAGTGGGAGAGAGTAGAAGCATGAGTCTCAGATGTCTCCATCCATCTCGAAAAGTTCTCAGCTTGCTATCTCCCTTTCTAGGGTGGTAGGTTATCGGTACTTCAACGACTCTTAATCCCATCTTCCACGCCTTGGCGAGCATCTCCGTCGCGAATTCCATGCCCTCGCAGCTTAATTTCAGCGAGTCAATACTCTCTTTTCTTGCCGCCCTCATTCCAGAATGAACGTCGCTAAAGCTGGTCTTGAAGAAAAAGTTCGTCAGTTTAGTAAGCAGCCTGTTGCCCAACCTGTGGACGGGGTTCATCGCTCCATGCTTTATTTCACCCAGAAACCTGCTGCCGATCACTATATCCGCTTTGTTTGAGACGATGGGTTCGATAAGCTTTGGAATTTCCAGCGGGTCATAAGTTCCGTCTGCATCAAGCATGACCACAACCTCGCCCTCAGCGGCCCTCAACCCCTCAATGTATGCTTTGCCATACCCTTCTACGTTTCTTATCACCCTAGCGCCGAACTCTTCTGCAATATCAGGGGTTCTGTCAGTGGAGTTGTCGACCACGATCAACTCGTAATCGTGATTTTTGAGCGCTTCCTTACACCTCTTCAGAATAGCACCAATCGCTTTTTCTTCGTTCTTTGTCGGCAGTATTACGCTGACCTTCAATAGATCACCTCTCGTAGACTTCAACCATTCTTCTTGTAATTTTGTCCCAGTCGTACTTTCTCACATTCTTCACGCACCTGCCTCTTAACTTTTTCTTTCTCTCCATCGCCTCAACCAGTGCTTCAGCAAGACTTTTGGCGGTATCATCGCAAGTTATCCCGCAGACAATTTCCGAGGCAGCATTGCATGGGTGGTTTATCGTTACTACAGGCATCCCGCACGCGTTGGCTTCAAGAGAAGTGATGCTGAAACCCTCCCTTGTTGAGGGTAACGCGAAGACCTTCGAAGACTTCATTATGGAAATCATACCCTCCCAACTCGTAAAACCGTGAAAATGGCAGTTTAAACCTAACTTTCTGCTCTTTTCAACAAGTCTTTTCTTCTCCGGCCCCTCTCCAACAATCAGGCAGCTTGTATCCGGAATCAGCTTGAGAGCGTCGAGAAGTAAGTCGACACCCTTCTCTTTTATTAGCCTCCCCGCAAAAACAACATCGTATCCCTTCTCTGCCGCCTTTACACGCTCTATTTCCTCCAAGTCAACCCCGTTCGGCACAACCTCTGCTTCAACCCCCACTTCGAGTAACTGTCTAGCAGTGGTTGATGAAACGGCGACGTGCTTGCCTTCATTTGCGGCAACGATCCTCTCGACAGCCTTGCCGAAATACCCGAGATGACCGAGATATTCTTTCCAATAATCCCCCCAGAACTCGTGCCATGTCAGAACGAGATTTTGGTGGGAGATAAAGAGGGCTGGAAAGTAAGGAAAAACCTGGCAGTCCACAACGTCGAATTTGTTGAAATTAGCCTTCCTTTTTACGCTGGCGGCAAATAAAATCGCCTCACTTATCTTTCTTCTCCCCTTTGAGTACAGTTCGACGGGCTTGTAGCACGGAATGAGCCTTATGCCTGAGTGCTCTATCTCTCTGTCACCCCACCAGCTTATCCCGAACCAGTAAACCTCGTTACCTTCAGCGGCAAGCCTTCTTCCCATCTCGAAAATTCTCTTCTCCACACCTCCCTTTATCCACGGATACACTGCATCGTAAATGAAAGCAATTTTCACCAAATGTTGTTGAATAACTAAGGTTAAAGATTTTTAGGTTTTAAAGGGTCTTCTTTATCCCACCACTTCGGATAATTTTCTGAATGAGCCTCTTTTCTCTCAAGAGTTTAACCTCGTGCTGCTGCTAAGTCCCCTTCCGAGGGGCGGAGTAGTTCACTTTTCCAATGATTTTCCTTTTTATACCCTTCCTTAGTGTTTGTATGATTTTATATCTTGTATTAGGGTCTCTTTTTTAACCTCACTCCAATAATAACCCAACAGGCTTTACTAATTATATAGACAACTAAAACTTGATTGCATGAAAATGCAGAGATGAATTAAACCCTAAACCAAAAAATAAAGAATATAAACAGGAAAATTTAAAAACAGAGCGCTTACATACGATATATCGGTGAGCTAAGTGAAATTACCGGTCATAGTCGAGTTTAGAGATGGTAAATTCAAGATTTTGAGAAAAATCGTTAAGAAGTTGGAGAAGGACGAAGTAAAGGTAGCTCTAGCGAGGAATAGAATAAAGCCGGTTGATGAATCCGTTGTCATGCTAAAAATACTTTTAGCATCTCTATTCTTCAAACTGGAGCTTTCTTACTTCGTTGAAGAACTGAAAAAGAGACATAAGCTTAGAAAACTTTTAAATTTATCAGAAGTTCCAGATATTAAAGAAGTCTACGATTTCATGGCAAAGTTCGGAGAAGAATCATTCAGAAAAGCAATAGAGCAGATAATAAACTCCTTATTTGGTAAAATTGGTAGAGGATGCTTTGAAATCGTTATAGACACTTCCGGAATAGATTTAGACTTGAACAAGCAAAAACACAGGAAACCAAACGAAGAGCTCAAAGATAAAGAATATAAATGGGGATTCGACGGTAATGAATTCTTTTTAGGTTTCAAATTAGCTTTTGCCATGGACTATAAAACAAAAAGACCTCTCTTATTTTTAATCTTTCCTGCAAATACTAGCGATTGTCAGATTTACGAGGACGTGCTTGAAGACCTGAAAAGGAGAAGTTTTCTTAAACCAAAGACGATTGTGATGGCTGATAAAGGTTTCTGCTCATATTACAACTACAACGTTGCCTTAAAGAAGTATAGAGTCGTTTCAGTGATCTGGCTGAAGGAAAACATGAGTATGAGCAAGCTTTTAAGTATGATCTCAACACCTCTAACTTATTTTCTTGAAAATAAAATTAAAGATATAATTTACTTCAAGAAACTCGTAAAAATTCTTGTTAGCTATTTGAAGAGAGGAGACGAGCTTAAATCTAAGAGATCGGACGTGGAAGACTTGTTTAAGCTGGGGAAACGTGGGCTCTTTATGGACAAAATTCATCGTTTTACAAGGAGATCAGTTGCAAAGTTTGTCTATGCTAACGTACTTCTCATAGCAATTCTCACTCGGCTGGGATTCAGGGAAAAGAGAGCTTTACAGAGGTTGGCTGAGTGGTGAATTTGCAGACACCCTAATCTTGTATTTGGGAGATAAATTGGTGGAAAGTTCTAGGGAGTCGGCAAATTTTATGTCATATGGTTCTTCTGGAGCCCTCTTGCCCTTAGCCAAAGCAATAAGAACGTTAAAATATACAATCAAATCTATAAGGTCTTCCTCACATCACCACTCCGATAACCTCTGAATGAACTTCTTTTCCCCTGAAACCAAGATTAATCGTCATCCCTGTTAACAGGACAGAAAGAGAGCACTTCTTTCTCACAGGTTCGAAATCATAGCAGTGCAACTGCTTCAAACTATAAGCCTCTTTTCCCAGCTTTATCACGTCTTCTATTATGCTCCTCAATTTTTTCAGATCCTCCTTTAATCTTTAAACAACTTCTTTACGAGGTTCTTATACCTTCTCTTCTCCTTCTCTACGTTCTTGGAGTTAAAGATGAATAGAGGATAACTTATCATCCCCTCAAGCTTCTCTAAGCTGAAGTTCTTTCTTGGAATGATTAAAGGCACTATTCCGTACCTTATCCCTATCAGATAATTCTTATAGGCGTAAAAACCTCTGTCCATGATTATAGCATCTCCAAACCTGATTAACCTCTTCCTCTTAAGCATTTCCAGAATTAGGGAGTATATCTTGCTTTCATGAATGTTTGCTGGATATACGTGGAAGAATAAGGGCGTTAAAGTTCTGTAGTCAACTAGAATCATCATCTTCATGCCCAGAAAGAAACCTTTCGTTGAGAAACCCCACTTGTACGGCTTATTCTTTAAATCTCTCTTTCTGAATGGGTTTAGGTCGAGAGATATATCAGTCCAGTCTAATATTAACACAGATGGCTTATTTCTTCTTTTCTTTACATTAACGTTAAGAATTGAGAAAACAAAATTTATAAACTGCTCTGCCTCAAATTCTGCCATGAATGAGTAGACCGATTTTAATTTGACCTCCTCTTCTATCCTCAAGAATTTTCTCAGTTCTAAACGCTTATTTACCTCGCAAACAGCGTAAGAAATCTCTACCTCGAAAAATATTGCCAGAATGATGACTTTGAGCAATTTAATGGCTTTGTTAACTGGTGTTATTCCATTCCTTGCCAAAGCCTTCTTAGTTTTCCTTGATTCGAGCTTATCAATGATTCTCGATAGAAGCTCCCATTTCTCGTCTCCTTTCACTGGAATAATTGGTAATCTCATTCTAATCACCTAATAAAGCTAAAATCACAAATATTTATCAATTTTACGGTTTATAGTGGTTTTATTTTAGATTTCGGGTGATAAGGTTTTGTCCCGTCGGAATAGGAAGTGAATCAGATGTCTGTTTTTA
>NZ_JACDNT010000025.1 GCF_017656475.1 Archaeoglobus sp. | reverse complement strand
AACTGCCGCCGAATCTGCCCACAGGAGTTCTTGCAGCACCTACAATAACCGCCATGCAGGAGCTTGTGTTCGTAAAAGAAAAATGTTTTCTTTTTACCCCCACCTTTTGTAATCCACCTCAACACCAAGCAGCTCGATGATCCGCGAAACCGTGTGGTCAACCATATCATCCAGATTCTTTGGCTTGGTGTAAAAGGAAAGGACGGGTGGGTAAATCACCGCACCAATTTCGGAAAGGGTTGTAAGGGTTCTAAGATGCCCTGTGTGAAGTGGCGCTTCTCTAACAGCTAGAACGAGTTTCCTCTTTTCTTTAAGTGTAACATCAGCAGCCCTAGTTATCAGGTTGTCGGCTATGCCATAAGCGATAGATGAGGCGGTCTTTATGCTGCAGGGAACGATTGCCATTCCGTCATGCCTGAAGCTTCCACTGGCGAACGGTGCAGCAATTTCATCTTCATCGTAATACTTGGTGGCAATCTCTCTCACATAGCCCTCATCGTAGTCTGACTCTATCTTCAGAGTTATTTTGGCGGCAGCAGAAGCCACTGCGTAAACCTCAGCTCCAAGTTCTATCAGCTTCTCGATGAGCCTTATCCCAAGTATCTGCCCGGAAGCTCCCGTTAAAGCCACAACAAATCTCATTAGATCAGCGGTTCTATGTCTTCATCGAATAGCTCTATTGTTTTGGCCATTCTCATTTTCTCTGCTTCCTCAGCTTCCTCCTTTGCCTCCGCTGCGAGTCTCTGCAACTCCTTAACTCTTGGAATGTCTGTAACGTTTGCAAGCAGGACTAATGCTGCAACGTATTTAGTTCTCCTAGTCGGGTAATCTCCAGCTCTCACTTCCACACCTGCAATCTGCTCCTCAAGCCAGATCTTGGCCTTCTCCAACCCCTTTCTGTCAAGATGCTCAGGTGGGCCAGCCACGAGGATGAGGGCTCTTTCTGCACTGTGAATGTTGCACGGCACAGTTAACCTTCCAAGTGCTGCTCTCCTTACTAAAGTGGCGATTTTCATCGGCTTATCATTCTCCAGAGCCTCAAGCTCCTCCTCTTCTTTCCTGCCAAAGAGTCTGAAACCTTTTTTCTTCTTTTTCTCAGCCGATTCGGCAAGCGTTGTTGCGTAGCCGATCGATGAAATCCCACCACCGCGGAGAGTGTTCACAACTTCACTGCTGTCAACAACCATTTCTCCAACCACATCTTCCTCAATCGGTTCTCCAGCCCTAGCCAGCAAAGCAAGCCTTCTCACTATCTCCTCGTTAATCTTCCCAAATGATTCCTTAAGGCTTGTGCCCTCGAACTTCCACGCTCCGTTGTCCACGAGAATCAGGTTGTCAACGTACTTCAGCATTGAAATCATGCTTCTCGCGGCATTGAGGGAGTAAAGCTTCCCCTCCTCAGGGGCAGGAAGAATTCCAACAGCGTAAACCGGCTCCGAATACATTTCGGAAAGGTATTTGGCGAGGACTGGTGCACCACCGCTCCCAGTCCCTCCACCGAGACCTGCAATAATCAGGAAAGCATCCATGTCGTGCGTACCTCTCTCATCAATTGCGTTCAAAATCGTCTCGATGTCCTCTTGAGCTACTCTCGCGCCCATCTTGTTGTCGGTTCCAACTCCATGCCCCTTAACGAGTGTCTGGCCAATTAGAATGCGATCCTGAACGGGAACGTGTTTCAAACCCATTAAGTCGGTTCTAGCGGAGTTTATCGCAAGCCATCTCATCCTGATGTTTGAGCCTCTCATTTTCTCATTTTCGATGAACATGTCCAGTATCTTTCCTCCTGCCTGTCCAAATCCGATTATGAAGAATCTCATTTAATATCACCTCGACGCTAAGATTTAATACGCTTTTTATTTAAACCTTTTTCCCAACATTGCAATCTCGATAAAGGCAAGTTTAAAAACAGCACCGCCACAGCTTGACCGATGCACTGGGCTGATGTGATTGCAGCAGAGTTACTGAAAAGGTCTAATTCCCATAGAATAGCCACCGGCATCTCACCTTCAGGACATATTCATCTCGGCAATCTGAGGGAGATGGTTACAGCAGACGCAATCAGGAGAGCTCTCGTTGATGCAGGTGGAGAGGCAAAAATAGTGTACATAGCAGATGATTTCGACCCTCTGAGAAAGAGATATCCCTTTTTGCCGGAGGAATATGAGAACTACGTAGGAATGCCCCTCTGTAAGATTCCCGATCCAGAAGGTTGTCACGATTCGTATTCCGAACACTTCCTTCAACCCTTCCTCGAATCTCTTGAAATTCTTGGCATTCCGGTAGAGGTTCGCAGGGCTTATCAGATGTATAAAGATGGCCTTTACGAGGAAAATACGAGGATTGCTTTAAGCAAGAGAGATGAAATTGCCAGAATCATAGCTGAAGTGACTGGAAGAGAGCTTGAGGAGGATTGGTATCCCTTCATGCCCCTATGCGAAAACTGTGGGAGGATTAACTCAGCAAAAGTGAAGTCCTTCGATGAGAGCTGGATATACTACGAGTGCGAGTGTGGCTACAGTGGGAAGGTTGGTTATGCGGGTGGGGGAAAGCTCACGTGGAGAGTTGATTGGGCTGCGAGATGGCAGATTTTGAAGATAACGTGTGAGCCGTTTGGAAAAGACCATGCTGCCGCCGGAGGGAGCTACGACACGGGAGTGAGAATCGCAAGGGAGATTTTCAATTACGAGCCCCCCTATCCAGTCCCATACGAGTGGATTCATCTCAAGGGAAAGGGAGCTATGAAAAGCTCGAAGGGAATCGTAATTCCCGTCCGGGAAATGGTTGAGGTAATTCCTCCCGAAATAGTGAGGTACATTACTATTAGAGTCAAACCAGAGAGGCATATCGAGTTCGACCCTGGATTGGGGCTGCTTGACCTTGTTGAGGAGTTCGAGGAGAAATTTAAGGAGAAGGACAGGAGCGTTGAACTTAGCTTGGTTGGAGATGTGGTTTACTCAGATGTCCCCTTCCGTCATCTGATTGTTGTTGGCCAGATTGCAAACTGGGATTTGGACAAGGTTCTCGAAATTATAGAGAGGACGGGATACAGAGTTGACGAGATAACGAGGAAGGATGTTGAGAGAAGGTTGAAGTACGCGAAAAAGTGGATTGAAAAGTATGCTCCAGACAGAATAAAATTCGAAATTCCGGAAAAGGTCAGCGTTGATTTCAGTGAGGAGGAGGAGAAGTTCCTCAGGACTTATGCGGAAAGGTTGCAGAACGACATGTCGCCGGAAGAAATACACACCCTCGTGTATGATGTCTCAAAGGAGTTGGGAATTAAGCCCTCAAAGGCCTTTCAGGCCATTTACAAGGCCATTCTTGGCAAGACCTACGGCCCAAGGGTGGGGTACTTCATAAAATCTCTCGGAGTGGAGTGGGTGAAGGAGAGAATAAAGGCAGCGCTATGAGAAGAATCGAGGCAGGAAGTCGCTACACATACCTCCCGGAAGGGTGTAAGCTCTGCAGAAGAGGCTCCAAGCTTGTATTATTCATAACAGGCATCTGCAACAACTCATGCTTTTACTGCCCCGTTTCGAGGGAAAAGATAAGAAAAGATGTCGTTTTTGCCAACGAGAGGCCGGTAAAAAGCCTTGATGATGTTATCGAGGAACTCAAAATGATGGATGCGGAAGGGATTGCGATCACTGGGGGAGAGCCTCTGCTTAAACTGGAGAGAGTTCGGGAATATCTTAAAATGGCGAAGAAGCTTGACCTTCACGTCCACCTTTACACTTCTCTACCTGCAGGGGAGAAGTTGAAAAAGCTTAATGGGCTTGATGAAATCCGCTTCCACCCTCCCGAATTGAAAAATCCGGAAAAGTACGAGGAGTCCATCAGAGTTGCGAAAAAACTGGGAATGGATGCAGGTTTTGAGATTCCAGCAATCCGCTATGAGGAGAAGATAGTTGAGATAGTAAACAGAAACGATGCCTTCCTCAACGTAAATCAGCTTGAAGTGAGTGAGAGCAACTGGGAGAAATTGGCAGAGAGGTATAGAGTTGTCGATTACTATGTCGATGACAGCGAGACTGAGAGAATCGTTAAAAAGTACGAGAAGGCCGAGAAGTTCCACTACTGCAGCGCGAGGTTTAAAGATGTAGCCCAGTTTAGAAGGAGGCTGATAAGGATGGCGATGAATCATCCAGAATTCTATGAAGTAACAAGAGACGGCACACTTGTATGCATTAGAATAGAGGGAAATGAAGAGAAGCTGAAAACAGCAGAAAAAATTCTCAGCGAATCCGGAGAAGAATTTGTAAGGTTTGAAAATTGCATTGAGACAACTCCAGAACTGGACGAGGAAATCCGAGAAGCTTTAAAATCTGAAGGGTTAAGGCTCATGATAGTCGAAAGATATCCAACTTATAACCGGCTGGTGCTTGAGTTAATGGAAATCTGAGGTGTGGCATGAACGGAGAGGTCGAGGCGAGGGTAAGGAAATATCTCGAAAGGGACAAAAACGGTCTGAGAAAAGAACTGCTAAAGATACTCCTTGAAGGAAAGAAGTTCACAACTAACGAAATACACGAAGTTTTGGCGAAGAAGGGATACTCGATAAGCCCAAGGGGAGTTTCTGCGATGGTTGGCCTGATTTCGGCAAGGCTTGGAATACTCAAAACCGAGCTTGGAGAGAAGAACAGGTACTACCTCAAGAGCGAGTACGCGGACCTGGTAAGGAGAATTGTTGAGGAATTCGATGATACTCCATAAAATTTATGAAAAGAGGTTGTTGAGGAGCGTAAAGAGCGGAGCGATTCCTGAACATATAGCCATCATTATGGACGGAAACAGGAGATTTGCGAGGAAAAAAGGTCTGGAACCACATGAGGGACATTTTTTCGGTTCAAAGAAGGCTGAAGAGGTTCTCGACTGGTGCTGGGAGCTGGGAGTTAAGATGCTAACACTCTACGCCTTTTCAACTGAAAACTTCAAGAGGAGCGAAAGGGAAAGAAGAAACATTTTCCGACTTCTTGAGCAGGAGCTTAGGAGACTACTGAAGGACAGAAGGACTTACGAGAGGGAGCTGAGGGTTAGAGTTGTGGGTAAGAAAGAATATCTGCCCGAAAGTCTTCGAGAAACGATAAAAGAGGTTGAGGAGACCACCAAAAACCACAGAAAACACTACCTGAACGTCGCTGTGGCCTACGGGGGGAGGCAGGAGATTATAGATGCTGTAAAAGCAATCTTAATGAGGGTCAAGAGAGGGGAAGTAAAGCCGGATGAGATTGATGAAAAAATGCTTGAGGAACATTTATATGGTGAAGGGAAGTATTCTAAGGTTGACCTGATAATAAGGACGGGTGGGGAGCAGAGACTCTCGAACTTCCTTCCGTGGCAGGCTGTGAACAGCGTCGCATACTTCTGCGATGTCTACTGGCCTGAGTTCAGAAAAATAGATCTGCTCAGGGCTATTAGGGCCTGGCAGTACAGGAGAAGCCACGAGGTGGTATGATGTCACAGAAGATGATGTACGAGTTCAAGAGGAAGCTGGAAGAGCTTGAAAAGTACAAAGGTAGGGGTACCGAGTTAATTACTTTATATATTCCTCCTGATAAAAATATTGCTGACGTTTCAAATCAGCTCAGGAGTGAGCTGAGTCAGGCTTCAAACATAAAGTCAAAACAAACGAGAACAAACGTTCTTGCGGGGATAGAGGCGATTCTGAACAGACTTAAGCACTTCAGAAAACCTCCAAAAAACGGGATGGTCATAATAAGCGGAGTTGTCAACGTAAATGGTAAAGAGAAGCATATAACCGAAATAATAGAGCCTCCCGAACCTGTTCCGCTTTACAAGTATCACTGCGACTCAAAGTTCTATCTTGAACCTCTCAAGGAGATGCTTACGGAGAAGAAGCTCTACGGACTCCTCGTCCTCGACCGAAGGGAAGCTACTGTGGGACTTCTGAAGGGCAAGAGGATAGAGGTTCTTGACTGGGATACATCGATGGTTCCAGGAAAGCACAGGCAGGGAGGGCAGAGCAGCGTCAGATTCGAGAGGCTGAGGGAGATAGCCATTCACGAGTTCTACAAGAAGGTGGGAGAGATGGCGAGTGAAGCATTGCTTCCCTACAAGGACAAGCTGGTAGGCATTCTGATTGGAGGGCCATCGCCAACAAAAGAGGAGTTTTACGAGGGTGAGTATCTGCACCACGAGTTGCAGAGAAAGGTGCTTGGACTGTTTGATGTCGGCTACACTGATGAATCTGGATTGTACGAGCTTGTGGAGAAGGCGAAAGACGTTTTGCAGGAAGTTGACATAATCAGAGAAAAGAACCTGATGCAGAGATTCCTCAAGGAGGTGGCCAGAGACGGGCTTGCAGCCTACGGTGAGGAGGAGGTCAGAAGGTACATAGAACTTGGAGCTGTTGATACGCTGCTTCTCTCTGAAGACCTGAGGTACGAGAGGGTCAAGTACCGCTGTCCCAAATGCGGCAAGGAGGTTGAGGTTACGGTAAGAGAAGGCATAGAGAAGCCGCCGTTTTGCGAAGAGGACAACGTTGAGATGGAAGAGGTTGAGAGGAGGGATATAGTGCTTGAGCTTTCAGAGCTAGCAGAGAGCACCGGAGCAAAGGTCGAGTTCCTTTCAACAGAGAGTGATGAAGGGGAGATGCTCTACAAGGCGTTTGGTGGAATTGCTGCAATTCTCAGATTTAAGCCGGAAGGTGTTCAGTGACTAACAAGGCTCAGCAAAAATGGAAATTCTTTTATTTGCGAGTTTGGCTCATAAGTGCATGTTCGGAATGGAAGCCATAACGTTTGCGAGTATCAGTGTGACTGTTACCGTTCAAATCATAATCCTGCTAATCTGGGGATTAAAATGGAGGTGATTTTTTGCTAGCAGTAGGAGTTTTTTTGGCCTACCTTTTGGCAATAGCTATCATAGCATACTACGGGGCGAAAAGGACAAAGACGGTTGCAGATTTTGTTGCTGCCAGTGGTCAGCTAGGATTCTGGACGTACTGCCTCCTGATGATAGGAAGCGTCTTCAGCGGAATGACCCTCATTGGTGTTGCAGGTCTGGCCTTTACAACTGGCTACGCTAATGTGTGGGAGAGGATAATTGGCCCTCCTTTCGCCATAGCTTTTGGTACGATCCTAATAGGCTACAAGCTGTTCAATCTCAAGGAAAAAAACGGGATTCTCACAATCCAGGATTATCTCGCGTACCGCTACAATGATCCAAAGGTAATCAGAATTCTTGCGGGATTGATATCCGCAGTAACATGCTTTGTTTACCTGATAGGCCAGTACACCGCTATCGGTGTTGTTAGCTACGTCGTTCTGGGCATTCCCTACTGGATGGGGGCAGTCATCGCTGCGGTAATTGTTGTTGCCTACGTCATGAGCGGGGGAATGTTTTCAACAGCCTGGACAACATTCCTGCAGTCAATTCTGATGCTCTTCGGCATCTACATCACAGTACCATTCATAATAGCGTGGGTCGGTGGATTTGAGGCCATGAACCAGGCCCTTTTAATGCTGCCAGAAATCCAGAATGCTACGAGAGGCGTTCCGGAGGACTTCATGTTCGCAAAGTACCTCAGCAAGCCCTTTGCCCCCGCATCAGTCCCCCTCGCAGGTTGGGTTTACAACATCACGCTTTTCGGATTAACCGTTCCTCTTGGCCTAATGGTTGCACCACACATCGTTAACAACATGCTGACCTTCAGAAAAATCGAGTACACCAGATGGGGGCCGCTGGTCATGTATGTAATCGGCTTTTCAGCAATATTTCTCACATCTCTCGCCGGTATTGCGGCACGAGTCGCCTGGGCTGAGGGGATGATTGACATTCCAAGCCTTACTCTTGGAAGCGTAGAGGTCAAGTGGTCGGACATGGCGTATCCGACGATAGCAAGCAGAGCTCTGCCTTACTGGCTTTTCGTCCTGCTTTTACCCACAATTCTGGCTGGAGTGATGTCCACGACTGACAGGCTAATCCTCACAGCTGCGAACAACATAAGCTATGATGTTCTGAAGAATGCTCTCGGTAAAAATCTGTCTGAAAACTCGCTCAGGAAAATCAACATGCTTGTCGTTCCCTTAATTGGCTTTGGTTCTCTCGCTGTAGCTCTGTTCCCGCAGAATCTCCTTGCGTGGTTCATCTGGGCTGCATTATCGCTGATGACCAACTGCTTCTTCTTCCCAATAATGCTGGGACTCTACTGGAAGAGGATGAACAAGCATGCAGCAAGGCTAAGCATGGTTGCAGGATTTGTGGTGACTCTCCTAACATTCGCGATGTATGGAAAAACAATATTCATTGCCGGAATCCCGGTTTACTCTGTGCTTCCGGGATTCATAGCCAGCTTAGCCTTTGCCGTTGTTGTTTCTCTGCTTTGGACTGAGGAAAGTTAGGGCAATTCCGGAAAGGATGATGAGCATGTAAATGTAGGCCTGAGGCTCCAAGGTCTGGTTCAGGAAGACTGCTGCAAGAATTGCGGCTCCAACAGCCTCTCCGATTACGCTTGCTGTCACCGGCAGAACCTCCATGTGCCTCAGAAGGTAGTTGAGGAGGGAATGGCCTATCAGCATCGGAATAAGTGCCATGAGAATGAGGTAAGTCCATGTGCTAACAGAGTAGCCGAAAATCGGTTGAGAGGTCAGAAGGCAGGCGAGCATGGAAAAAAACGCTGCTGAAGAGTAAGTTGTCAACAAGTAAGAGGGGAAGTCAACACTTCTTGCAAACCTTGCAGATGCAAAGTAATATCCACCCGCGACAGCTCCGGCAAGTGCCAGCAGTATTCCGTAGGCATCAGCCCCCGCATCTGCACCGCTGAGAAGGTAAACACCGACCATTGCAATGAGCACACCAGCCACTTGATTTGGCCTCGGCTTTTCACCCCACAGGTAGGCGAAGAGTCCGGAGAAGAGGGAATGTGTGCAGACTATTGTCGTACTGACGGCTATTGAAGCATGGAAAAGGGATTCTATCCAGAAAGAGAAGTGGAGAGCCAAGGCGAGTCCAGCCAGAACAGCCATTTTTGCTACCTTCACTTTTTTCGGCCTGTATATCAGCAAAAGGAAGGGGATGGAGATGGCCAGTCTCCAGAAAGCAGCCACAACCCCCGGAACTGACGCGAGGAATGCAAATATTGCGGCTGATGACACTGCGAGGACAGCCAAAAACAGAAGAAGGATGTGGAGCATCAGAACACCAAGCTGCTTAACCTTTCAAGCTCTTCCTTGATTCTTCTCGCTCTTTCTCTTGTTCTCTCCGTCAACCATCGCATTTCCGGATTCTTCCTGTCTATCTCATCGAGCCTTTTCATGAACTCCTCGAATGTTTCTTCTCTATCTCCCATTGCGAGGTTGTCAGCGAAGCTCACTATCTTCTCCTCAAGCGTTTCTGGCATGTAGTCCTTTGGCTCAAGACCAAGCTTCTTTGCCTCTTCTGCTGTGATTCCTGCGCTGAAATGCCTTTCAGCAACCCTTACAATCTTCTCATCAACGTTCTCCTTCCTCAGTATCTCGGCAGACTTAACGAAGTGCTGAAACGGATCGTGAGTTACAGCCCTGCCAATGTCGTGCAGCAGCGCCCCTCTCAAAACAGCATCCATATCAACGTCGTGACTATTCTCGCGAATTTTTTCGGCAATCTTCAATGCAATTCTTGCTACAGTAAGGCAGTGTCTCCTAACTCCCTCGTCAAGGCCATACTTATCCCATAACCTCAGGACATCATCGGGAATGTGCATTGAGGGGATTCGAAAATCGATTTATTTAAGATTTGGTGAATTGGCGGCTTTGGGACAAAACTACTCCCTCCCCCCTTTGGCATCTCAAAATGTTTTGCATGACATTTTAATTTCTATCGAACATTATAAAAATCTTACGCTGTGTTTTTGCTGATATAACTTTTCTTCATTCTATTTTACCCTGAATTATGGTACCAGACACATAGATGGAGAAATAAAGCCGGAGATTCGTTATTGTTTTAGAATTGTGCGCAAAACCTATATTCAGAGATAGACAAATTTTAACTATAACAGAGGCTGAATAAAACGCTTCAAAAAGGTATTGGTGAATTTTGTCCCAAAACCTGAATTGGCAAAAAAGAGGTAAAATCAAAAAATCACTCCTTCCTCGATACAAACACAAGGGCAACGAAGGAACCGACGAAGAGAGATACCATGAAGAACGTTGCGGTTTTGTATAGGCTGCTCTGCCTGTTAAGCTCTTCAAGCTCCTGTCTCAATTTTTCGAGGTCTCCCGTTTTCTTCTGAAGCTTTAAACTTGCCCCTTCTAACTCCTTCTCAAGTTCTTCAATCTGCTGCTTTTGCATTTCATTCTGAATCTGCAGCATTTTTGCATTCCTCTGCAGGTCTTCAAGCTGAGACTTTAGCTCTTTCAGCTTCTCTTCGAGACTCTTAACTTCCTTCTCCAGAGCGAGATTTTCCTTTTCCAACTTTGCTGCATAGCTCTGGTAGTCTATTGAGGTCTCATTCACCTCTATCCTGGCCAAAACCTCACCGTTAGCATAAACCTCTTTCAAGCCTGGAGTGCAGTTTATGCCAATCTTCAAAGCGTATTCTCCGGGCGTGGCGTTGATTGACGGCTGCAGGTTATCCACGAAGTACATGCATTCATCACTGACAGTTAGCATTGCCACATCCGTTACGTTGATGCTAAGGATATCACCTGGCGAGGCTTGCAACGTTAAGAGCGCAATCAGAGCGATGATAGGTATCATACTATCCCCTCCAGAACCATTTTTACCTCATCACCAATCCTCTCAATTTCCCTTCTTGAAATATCCCTTGCCACTCTGGCGTGAAGCATGATGTCTGGTGTAATCTGCATTACGAGAACCCTTGTATTTTCTCCACTTATAATAATTCTGCTGGAGTTTAACAGACCTTTTCCGACTTTAAGCAGTTCTGGTGCAATTGCCGCGTCCTCTTCAGGTGCAGAGCTGTTGGATGCTATCGGAAGGCCATCAGGAGTCAGTAGAGTTACATCGCTCAGCATGTATTTGTTGCTGAGATACTCAACAAACTCAGAGAGGTCTGAAGGTGGCTTATCAATTTTGACCTCCGCTTTTGGCTCGATTGAAGACGTTACTGCAGAAACTTTGACTCTCCTCATTTCCCCCTCTTTGGTCTTTTCCTCTTTTATTGCATGGCTTAAGTACGCCCACGTAACGCCAAAACCTAACACTCCTCCCGAAACTATTGCCAGAACCTCATACAGCATACCATCACCTTAAAAATTTTGCAATCCCATTCAAATCAGCCTTTTCAAGCTCTTCCGCTAATTTAAATGCCTCTTCAACGGAGGAGAGATCAACCTTTTTTGCCTCTCTCGCAACTTTTCTAAGGAGAATCTTTGCTGCTCCAATGTGCTTTCTGTCAACCTCAACAAGTCCGGAAACGGCGCCGCTCTCAAAATACAAAGCCTCATCGTTGAGAAGGAGCACAGCATTTTTAATTTTATTTTCCAATAAAATTGAAAACAGCTCCCTGTATTCTGCAGGAACTTCACCGTGTTCTCTTAGTTCTTCACCCGTTTTAATGAGATAGGATTTTATCATAAACTTCCGCCTCCACTCTCCTAAGCTCATTCATAACGTTGTCAGACTTTGCCGGAAAACAAATAAAACCCTCACCATGCCTTAAAACGATTGCTTTTCCCTCTTCGTGCTCAAAAAAGCCTATCTTGAACTTTTCAGGCAAATGAGGTGTTACTTTTGCGATTTCTTCAATAAGCTTTATTTCTTTGTCGCTGAGAAGGTAACTATCAACAACCTCACCACCTTTTATAAAACATGAACCAGTACCTAATACAGAGTAAATTTTTCCCAGCATCAACCGAAAATGTGATAAAAAGTATATTAAATTTTCCTCATTCTCATTGTCATGTGATGTTTTTGGATTTATTAACTACTGAGTGTAATTTTTCTTCAATTCCTTCCGTGAGCATCAGAAATGCCGGAACGACGGTTAAGGCTGCAAGAAGGGAAAACAGAATCGCTACGAGAGCTATAAAGCCAAAGTTCTGCATTATGGGGAATGTTGAGAACATCAGCGAGCCGAAACCACCTGCCATTGTCAATGCAGATGTGGTTATCGCCTTTCCCGTCCTCTCAATCGTTCTTCTCACGGCTTCAACAGGTGAATACGCTTCCCTCTCCTCGAAGTATCTCTCAAGGACGTGGATGGAGAAGTCTATACCGAGACCGAGAGTGATTGAATTAAGGGCAATGCTTATCATCGTCTGCTTTGTACCAGTTAGAAACATTATTGTGTTCATAACTCCAATGACGGACGTTATCGCTATCAGCGGGACTACTGCCTTTCTTATTGAGCGGTATACCGCAAGAAGAAGTATGATGATAAGAGCATAAGCCACGAGTGTCATGGTCGTCTGGCCGGAGGTCATAAGCCTTCCCATTTCTCCGTAGATTACCGGCCCACCTGTAACGTAGTACCCCCCAATCCAGCCGAAGAACTCCACATCCCGGATGATGCTCTTGTGCGTTGAAATGTATTCGTCCTGACTGTCGGCGTTTGAGGCGAAATGAACTGCTATCTGCCCTCCAGAAATGTATCTGTTAACCTCTTCCTGCGGGAGCGCGGAGAGAATTTGTATTAGCTTTAGTCACGTGCCTATACTTTGAACCTCTTATTTTGTTTCGTAAGTTAATCAGGCCGGTCTGCTGTTCAACGCGTTTGACAGATTGTTAACAATATCCACCCCTCTGAACTTCTCCGTGATCATCAGGAAAGCAGGAACCACTGTTAAAGCTCCGATCAGACTAAATACTATCGCAATAAAGGACAGAAAGCCGAAGTCCCAGAGCATAGGGAATGTTGAGAGCATTAGAGCCCCAAAACCTCCAGCCATTGTTAAAGCAGATGTGACTATTGCTTTTCCAGTCTCCTCTATTGCAACTGTGACCGCCTTCTCTGGCGGATGCCTTTCCCTCTCCTCAGCGTACCTCTCGGCCATATGAATGGAGAAGTCTATTCCCAAACCGAGAGTTATCGAGTTTATTGCTATGGACATTATTGTCTGCTTCATTCCTACTAAGAACATCATTGTGTTGAGAACACCGATAACGGTCGTTATGGCAACTAAGGGAACTACCGCCCTTGTTATCGAACGGTAGGTTGCAAAGAGCAGTAGAACGATAAGTCCGTAAGCAACCAAGGTCATCTGAGTCTGGCTGTTCAGCATTATTTCGCCGAGATGTGCCATTATCACAGGCTGGCCAGTTATGTAGTAGCCTTCATGCCACCCAAAGAATCTCACGTCCTTCTTAAGGTATTCCGTTAGCTCCACCCTCTTGTCCTGAGTGTCTGCGGATGTGTAGAGATACAAGGCGAGAGTGTGACCCGAAACGTACCTCGTCAGAACATCCTCTGGTATCATGCTCAGAATCGCAGAAAGCTCGGCATCGCTTTCTGGCAGCCTGCCCAGATATTCCTTTATCAGCGAGGATAGGGAGTCGGACTTGTAAACCATGTCCTCCTTGTTCATGATGTACTCTCCAAGCTCGTCCAATCTTTTAAGCTCATCAACGCCGATCTCATCGACTGAGAGAACGATTGTGTAAATGTACTGCTCACCCATGATGTCTTCAAGCTCGTTGAATCTCACCATTGCCGGCAGGTTCTCCGGGAAGTACTTCTTGGTGTCTGTTTCAAGTTTTATCTGCGTGTTCGCGTAAGCCCCGAACACTATGACTACAAGAGCCAAAGCGAGTATGGCTTTGGGTTTTGATGCGGTGAGAGATGCTACGGAAGTTAGAACCCTCTCCAAAATTCCGACTCCCCTCTTTTCCTCCTTTACTTCCGTTGTTTTCTCTTCTCCTTCTTTCTCTTCTTTATCCAGTATCTTCAAAATTGCTGGAAGGAATGTTATCGAGAAGATGTAGGCGATTATCAGGCCCAAAGACATGATTATTCCGAAAAGTGCGATCCCCGGAATTAAGGTTGTGGCCATGGACATGAAGCCTATGACTGTGGTGAGCATAGCAAGGATTACGGCTAAGCCAGTTTTTGTTACAGCTATAACAACCGAATTGTCTCTATCGACTCCTCTCACTCTCTCGTGCTCGTACCTGTTCTGGATCTGTGCAGCATATTCGATTGCCAACCCAATTAGTATCGGCAGAGTTGAGCTTATATCCGGGTCGAGCTTTATGCCAGCAAGAGGTAGAAGACCGACTATGACTATCACGGAGAGTATGGAGATAATGAGGGGCATGAAGGCGGTGTATTTTCTCCTGACGGCCCCACTGAACGTTACAAGGAGCAGAACGACCATTGCAATTATTGAAGCCGTCGTCGTCATCCCTGTCTCCTTTTCAGATACTTTGACGATTTGATGACCCAAAACTGGTGATCCCGTGACTTCGGTTGTTATTCCTGCTGGCCTGTGCGTGAACTCAACAACCCTCTCTATCTGCTCGGCGAGCTCCATCGTTTTATCTGGATCTGTTACAGTTATGGTCACCAGCATCAGTGCGAGCGTTTTTTTAGGAACGAGCTGATGTGCGTAGAGATCGGTCAAACGTTCAAGCTGTGATTCATCGCTTGGCAAAACTCCACCGTTCAGCTCTGCAATTATCGAAGCCGGAGACGTCACACCTCCTACGCCGTCAACGTTCTTCAGATTCTCTCCCAATTTGAGCATGTACTCATAGACATCTCTGCTCACCACATTGTCACTCTTAATCATTACGTAAACTCCCTCAGCTCTAACTCCAAAGTCCTTTTCGTAGAGTTGGAGGTCCTTGTAAACCGGATCGCCGATCGGAAAGTATCTCTCGTATTCCATAGACGTGTACTCTGTCTGTGAGGCGGAAATCAGGAAGACTACGACGACTAAAGCCGTAACCGAGACCACGAGTCCTGGCCTTTTTGCAATAAATTTCGAAATTTTTTCGAGAAAATCTTCAAAGCTCACTTCCTGCGCCTCCTCAGGTAGTAGTACGCAACTGCTACGATGGCTATTATAGCAACCAAAGCAATCGCACCGTAAGGTGGCTGCGGCGGTGTAACTTCGATCACAGCCTTCGTAGGCTCGCTTATAGCCCACTCATCCTCCAGATCCTTGTACTTTACTTCCAGATTTAATCCGTACTTCTTTGGAGTTGCATCCGCATCTACGCTGAGCCTGAACTTTACCTCAGCCGTTTGTCCGGGTTTTAGCGTTCCTATGTATGCCGTGTCATCACTCGAAGAGAAAGGATCTGTTATCGTCAACCTTGCAGTGGCCTCCCTTATCGTGAAATTTCCAACGTTTTTGATTGTGAGTGTAACCACACCCTCGCCTCCCGCTGCAATTTTCGGAGTTCCATAGACCTCAAACTTCATCTTCGGATTTACCTTCACTCCTACGGTCACCGGATCAATCTCGAAGTACTCGTCCATGGTCTTGTACTTTACCGTTATCTCCGCTGGATAGGTTATGGGTTTTGCCTCGTCACCCGCCTTCACCTTGAAAACAGCGGTAAATTCTTCTCCAGCTCTAACATCACCAACGTAGTACTCGGCACTTAAAACGCTCAGTGGCTGTTTTGCGGTCAGTATCACGCTCGCGTCTTTCAAGTCCGTAGAGGGTCTGAGCTTTACCGTCACATCTCCTTTCGCATTCACGAAAACAGAGCTTTTGACATCAACCACCTCGAAGCTCGGTGCCGCTTTGACGTGAATTCCGAATGTCGTGCTCTCGCTCTCCGTTAGCCTCTCGTAGTCATCCAGATAAACCGCCTTTATGTGGAGTGGATAAACCCCTTCGTCCTTCACATCAAGTTTGAGATAGAAGGTCGCGTTTGCAGTTTCTCCCGGTTCAAGATCCCCGACATAGTAGGCAGCTTTGGTTGTGGAGAGGGATGATGTCGTAGAGGGCATTTGGCCACCCTGCATGCCGCCCATTCCAGGCAATCCCATTGGCATCCCCATCGGCATCGAACTCATCCCCGGCATCATACCTGCGGGCATTGCGGTAAGCCCCTGTGATTGCAGGGCAAGTCCCTGAGCCGTTATACCTGAAGGCGTGTCGAGGACGAGGTACGCACTCCTTGCCGTCTTATCTCCGTTGTTTCTAACTTCAACGGTTATCTTGCCCTTACCCTTGCCAATCAGGTCTTCGGACTGTACACTGACTACTTCAAGCACGACACTTTTCTCCTCAACGTAAATAACGATTGGTATTGTTTTGGTCACTTTTATGTAGTCTATTTCATACTTTTTGAGCATTGACTGGTAGATATATATCTTTGTTCCGTTTCCTGTCTCCTGGCCATTAACTATCTCGTATTGAACCTGCTGTTGGACGGGTATGTAGGGTTCTGATGGATTAAACGGGTTGGGATATGTTTCAAGAGTTTTTAATCCATCTATTCTGTGAAACGTGGCCTTTAAGTTGAGCTCGTATTTTCCAGCTTTGGCATCGTCGCTGATCTTGATGACAAAGTTCAGGGTTGTGGGTTGCATAGGTGGCAGGGCGGGAATGCTCTGCGTGGGGGTTTTCACCTCGATGTAGTCGTTGCCTTCAAGCGTGAACTTCACATCGTATGCCGTGAAGAGCATATCCTCGTTCTGGCCGAAAAATCCCGCTTCATCCATGTTGTCGTACTCAACCTTTTCCCTTGTTGCGTTGTTGTACACGACCAGTGTAAGAGTCTTCTGATCTCCCCTCTCGAAATAGTTCGAACCGTAAAAGGAGACTGCTATGTCTGGCTTGTCTTCATAATCGAGTGCTGAGGCTACTGATGCAGCGAGAAGCAGTATCGTTATGGCCAACACTAACCGTCTCATAATACCACCTGTCGTAGCATCCGGAACGAAAGGATATATATACCTTGCGATATGTTGAAAACATAATGGAGCTGCTGGAAGTTCTCAAGAGCTTTGGGCTCAGCGATTACGAAGCAAAGGCCCTTGTGGCTCTGCTCTCAAAGGGTACTTTGACTGCCAAAGAGGTTTCAGAAATCAGCGGGATACCGAGAACTTCAGTTTACGACGTCATGGATTCTCTGGTTTCAAAGGGTCTGGTTGAGTCGTTTGGAAAACCAAAGAAATTCAAGGCTCTGAGTGCAAAAGACATAATAGCGGTGCTTTCCAGCGGTGTTAACAGAAATCTGGAGTATCTGAAGAGAGAGCTACCAAAAGTCGAGGCTGAAGAAGTTGACGTCATCAGGGTTTACAGGGGGGAGATGGTTCTCGAAAAGCTCATGGAGTTTGTTGAAGAGGCAAAGAATGAGATCATCGGCGTGATTTCGTATATCCCCGACACGCTGGCTGAAATCCTCAAAAAAGCGAGGTGCAAATTGGTCATAATTTCCTCAAATGCTAGCGTCATAGAGAATGCAGAAACTTACGAGTTCGAGAAGAAGGAGGAGGTTGCGAGGAGTTTCAGGAACTTTTGCCACGGCCTCTTCATCTTTGACGGGAGGAAAACGTTGTCAATATTCATTGACGGAACGCAGATTGCAATCGTGAGTGAGAGTCCTGCCGTGATTGAGTTTTCCAAAACAGTTATGATTCCGGTAATAGAGTTCATGAGGAGAAAGAATGGTTGACCTCCAGATGGTTGACTTCCACATCCACTCTCAGTATTCAGACGGGCAGGCGAGTGTCGAGGAGATTGCAAGGAGGGCGAAGGAGAGAGGACTCAAAGCCATCGCCATCGTGGACCACTCCATCGAACTCCCTTTTGGCCTGACTGAAGGCAAGGCGAGGATGCGGGAAATTGAGATTGAAAACGCTTCCTCCCTTTACGGGATAAAGATATTCAGCGGAATAGAGTGCAGCATAAACGCTGCTGGGGAGATTGTCCTGCCGGACTTCGAGTTTGATTTCGTAATCGCCTCCGTCCATGAATACGTTTACGGTGAGGAGTATTACAGAAGAGTCTTAAGTTGTATCGAAAGATACGACGTGGATGTTATAGGCCATCCTTTTTCGAGGCTGTTCGGTTTTGACGGCAGGAATGAGAGGCTTGATGAGAAGATGCTTGATGAGGTGGAAGAGCTTGGTGTGGCTATCGAGCTTAACTCCTCTCATAAATCCCCGCCGGACGAGTTCCTCTCTATCTGTGCTGACAGGAAGATTACTTACAGCATTGGAAGCGATTCGCACACACTCTCAGGTGTGGGAGAGGTTGGGTGGAGTGTGGAGAAGGCTAAAAGATATATGACGAGAGCGAAACTCTTCACTCCATGAAATGCATCACTCTAACCGTTGATGCCATTATCCCGTATCAAGGGAAAATAGTGCTGATAAAAAGGCTGAACGAGCCCTACAGGGGATTTTACGCTCTCCCCGGAGGGATTGTTGAGTACGGGGAGAGAGTTGAGGATGCCGTGCTTAGGGAGGTTGAGGAGGAAACGGGATTAAGGGGAAAGATACACTCCCTTGTGGGTGTTTACTCCGATCCTGACAGGGATCCCAGAGGACATTTCGTTTCGGTATGCTTTATAGTCATTCCTAAGGGGGGAGAGCTTAAAGCAGGAAGCGATGCCAAGGAAGTGGGGCTTTTCAGCCTCGATGACCTTCCGAAGCTTGCCTTTGACCATGAGAAGATGATAAAAGATGCGGAGGTGACTCTTCGTGGAATTCTGTCCGAAGTGTAAGAGTCTGATGATATACCAGGGAGATAAGCTCGTTTGCAGGAAGTGCGGCTTCGAGAAGGAAGCTGACGACAGCGAGGAGCTTGTTATTAAAGTTGAGAGAAACAAGGAGGACGTGCCGGTAATAGAGGGTGAAAACCTGAAGACTTTGCCAACGACCAAGGCAATCTGTCCGGCATGCGGTCACAACGAGGCCTTCTGGTGGCTCAGACAGCTGAGAGCGGCTGATGAGAGCGAAGTCAGGTTCTTCAGGTGCACAAAGTGCGGGAAGACCTGGAGAGAGTATGACTAAGATAAGATAGCAAAACTTAAAATCGTAGAAATTAAGGGACAAGGGAATGAGGATTGGAGTTTTTGTATGTCACTGCGGTCTGAACATAGCGAGAGTTGTTGACGTTAAAGAACTTGTTGAGTATGCCAAGACGATTGATGGCGTTGTTCACGCTGAGGATATTGATTATGCCTGCTCCGATTCTGGACAGGAGCAGATATCAAATGCGATAAAAGAAAAGCAGCTTGACGCTTTTGTAGTGGCTGCGTGCAGTCCTAAACTTCACGAGGCAACTTTCAGAAGGGTTGCTGTCAGATCCGGACTGAATCCTTACGTTGTCGAAATTGCCAACATAAGGGAGCAGTGTAGCTGGGTTCACCAGACCAAGCCGAAGGCCGCTCTGGCGAAGGCAAAGGACTTAATCAGAATGGCAGTAGCCAAGGCAAAGACCAACAGGCCGCTTGAGAGGAGGAAAGCTGAAATTGAGAAAAGCGTTGCCGTCATCGGTGGTGGGGTGGCGGGAATAGAGGCCGCTCTAACACTGGCTGATTCTGGAATAAAAGTTTACCTCATAGAGAAGAACCCCACGATTGGAGGGCACATGGCAACCCTCAACGAGGTCTTTCCGACCAACGACTGCTCTATCTGTATTCTCGCTCCGAAAATGAGCGATGTCTGGAATCATGAGAATATAGAGGTAATCACAAATGCCGAGATAGACGAGATAAACGGGAGCGTTGGTAATTTCAGAATCAAGGTTATCAAGCACCCCAGATACGTGGATGAAAGCAAGTGCAAGGGCTGTATTGACGACTGTAGCAGCGTCTGCCCGGTTGAGATACCAAACGAGTTCGATTACGGCATAGGTGTCAGGAAAGCAATCTATATCCCAATCCCGCAGTCAACTCCCCTCTATGCTGCAATAGACTGGGAGTACTGCATAGGATGCAGGTTGTGTGAGAAAGCTTGCAGGCCAGAAGCCATTGACTTCAACCAGAAGCCAGAGACGCTTGAAATAAACGTGGGAGCTATAATCGTAGCCACTGGCTATAAAATCTTTGATGCCAGAAGGAAGACGGAGTACGGCTATGGAAGATTCAAGAACGTGATTACAACTATTGAGCTCGAAAGGCTGCTCTCTGCCAGCGGGCCAACAATGGGGAGGCTGCTTAGACCATCTGACAGCATAGTGCCTAAGAAGATAGCTTTCATTCAGTGCGTTGGCAGCAGGGATGAGAAGACCAACAAATACTGCAGCAGGGTTTGCTGCATGGTGAGCCTGAAGAACGCCTACGCAATAAAGGAGAGGTATCCCGATACTGAAATTACAATCTTCTACATCGACATCAGAGCTTTCGGCAGAATGTACGAGGAGTTTTACAGGAGAGTTCAGGAAGCTGGAATCAGGTTCATCAGGGGCAAGGTTGGAGAGATAATCGAGAACGAGAATGGAAATCTGATTGTCAGCTACGAGAGCACGCTTGAAGGAGAAGTCAGGGAGGAGGAGTTTGACCTCGTGGTTTTGTCCATAGGTATGGAGGGGAACAGAGATCTCGCCACGAAGCTTGGCTTAGGCATCGGTGAGGACGGATTTTTCGAGGTAGCTCATCCAAAGCTGAGGCCTGCAGAGACGAACGTCAAGGGAATTTTCCTCGCTGGTTGTGCAAGTGGCCCGAAGGACATTCAGGATAGTGTGGCTTCAGCAGGTCTTGCAGCATCCAAAGCCGCACAGCTTGTTTTGACCGGAGAAACAGAGTTTGACCCCTACAATGCATACGTGGATGAGGAAAAGTGCATAGGCTGCAGAATATGCGAGAAGGTGTGTGAGTTCAACGCTGTAACTGTCGAAAAGAAGGCAAGGATAAACCCCAACGCATGCGCTATGTGCGGAATCTGCGTTGCTGCCTGTCCTGCTGACGCGATAGACATGGGATTCTTCAGCGATGAGGGCATTAAGGCGATGATAGACGCTCTTGCTGAGGAGAAGAATGCCGACCCCTTAGTTCTCGTTTTCGCCTGCTGGTACTGCAGTTACGGCGCTGCAGATTTGGCTGGCACAACCAAAGTCCAGTACGAGCCAAACGTAAGAATAGTCAGGGTGCTTTGCTCTGGAAGAGTCGATCCTGAGTGGGTTTTGAGGGCTTTGAGCAAGGGAATTGACGGAGTCATTATAGCAGGATGCAGGCTGGGAGAGTGCCACTTCAAATATGGAAACTACAAGGCAAAGGACAGATTTGAGGCTTTAAGAGATGCGTTGAAGGAGGTTGGAATAGAGCCTGAGAGAGTGAGGTGCATCTGGCATTCTGCCGGTGAGGCGGAGGGAATTGCGAGGGACTTCAACGAATTCGTTGAGGAGCTAAAAAAGTTAAAAGCAGGGTGAATTGATCAAGTGTCAACAAGCTTTCCGGCCAGGTAATCGTCATAAGCCTGCAGGTCAAGCAAGCCGTGTCCGCTGAAGCCGAACACGATGACCTTCTCTTCATTATTCTCCCTCGCCTTTATCGCCTCATCTATTGCGGCCCTGATAGCGTGGTTTGTTTCTGGTGCAGGAATTATGCCTTCAGTTCTTGCGAAAAGCAACCCAGCTTCGAAGGTGGGAAGCTGCTTCACAGCTCTTGCCTTGATTATGCCGTGCTTGACCAGCATGCAGAGCGCTGGAGCGTCTCCATGATACCTCAGCCCACCAGCATGGATCGGTGGCGGGATGAACTCGTGGCCGAGCGTGTACATTTTTAAAAGCGGTGTCAGCCCCGCAACATCCCCGTAGTCGTACTTGTACTCTCCAGAAGTCAGAGTGGGGCATGCAGCAGGCTCTACAGCTATGATTTCAAGGTCTCCGTTCTCTGCTTCTTTTACGAAAGGAAAACTGAGGCCGGCAAAGTTACTTCCACCACCAACGCATCCAATAAGCACGTCTGGCTTCTCTCCTGCTTTTTCAAGCTGTGCTTTCGTTTCAAGCCCGATTACGGTCTGGTGGAGCATAACGTGGTTTAAGACGCTTCCAAGGCTGTACTTTGTGTTCTCGTTTTTGGCTGCATCCTCTATCGCTTCGCTGATGGCTATACCCAGACTGCCGGGAGTGTCGGGGTTTTCAGCCAGAATCTTCCTGCCCACCTCTGTTCTCTCGCTTGGCGATGGGATAACCTCTCCACCCCACGTCTCCATCATCACTCTCCTGTAAGGTTTCTGCATGTAGCTAACCCTCACCATGTAAACCGTGCATGCCATTTCGAAGAGCTTGGTTGCAAAGCAAAGTGCTGAACCCCACTGCCCTGCTCCTGTCTCAGTTGTGAGTCTTTCAACTCCCTCTCTGGCATTGTAGTACGCCTGCGCAACAGCGGTGTTCGGCTTGTGGCTGCCCGGAGGGCTTGCTCCTTCGTACTTGAAGTAAATCCTCGCAGGTGTCTTCAAGGCTTTTTCGAGCCTCTCAGCCCTTATTAACGGAGTTGGGCGATAGATTCTGTAGATCTCCCTCACTTCCTCAGGAATCCTTATCCACCTCTCTCCACTCATCTCCTGCTCTATCAGACCCTTCGGGAAAATTGGCTCCAGATCTTCAGGCTTCACGGGCTCCTGAGTTGCCGGGTGGAGCGGTGGTGGGAGTTGTTCGGGCAAATCTGGCAGAATGTTGTACCATTTTTTGGGAATCTCATCTTCGTCGAGCAATATCTTTTTCATAACATATGGGAGAGTTCGCACTATATAAGTTTTGTCCCATTTTAAAGGAATGTTCCCGAAAAAGGTGAGAAAAGATTTAAAGCAAGGTGGAAAAGGTGAAATCATGAAGCTTGAAAGGTCAAGGAGTCTTTACAGCGTCGCTTTGAAGCTGTTTCCGGGTGGTGTTAGCAGCCCTGTCAGGGCTTTCAAGCCGCATCCCTTTTACACCGCAAAGGGAGAAGGAAGTAAACTTTATGATGTAGACGGTAATGTTTACATTGACTATTGCATGGCTTACGGCCCCCTGATTCTCGGACATGCTAATGAAGCTGTTAAAATGGCAATTCAAGAGCAGCTTGAGAAGGGCTGGCTCTACGGCACTCCAATAGAGCTTGAAATTGAGTATGCGAAGCTGATTCAGAAGCACTTCCCCTCAATGGAGATGATGAGGTTTGTCAACACGGGCAGTGAGGCAACGATGGCGGCATTAAGAGTTGCAAGAGGGTTTACGGGAAGGGACAAGATCGTCAAGGTCGAGGGGAGCTTCCACGGAGCGCATGATGCTGTTTTGGTGAAGGCCGGAAGCGGAGCCACAACACACGGCGTTCCGAACTCGGCAGGAGTTCCTGCAGACTTCGTGAAGAACACCCTGCAGGTTCCCTTCAACGATACTGAGGCTCTTGCAGAGGTTCTGGAGAAAAATAAGAACGAGGTTGCCGCGTTAATCCTTGAGCCAGTTATGGGAAACTCCTCTTTGATTATCCCTGAAAAAGACTATCTGAAAGAGGTCAGGAAGATTACTGCAGAGAACGACGTTTTGCTGATTTTCGATGAGGTCATCACAGGCTTCAGGGTTTCAATGGGCGGAGCGCAGGAGTACTACGGCGTGAAGCCCGATTTGACGACTCTCGGTAAAATTGCAGGTAGTGGACTGCCAATAGGTATTTTTGGTGGCAGGAAGGAGATAATGGAGAGAGTAGCACCTTCTGGAGATGTATATCAGGCAGGAACCTTCAGCGGAAATCCGCTCAGCCTAACTGCAGGCTACTCAACTGTGAAGTTCATGGAGGAGAACAATGTTGTGGAGAGGGTAAACTCCCTGACAGAGAAGCTCGTTAAAGGAATAAGGGATGTCATAGAGGACCGGAAGGCCGAGTGTGAGGTCGGAAGTCTGGCGTCGATGTTCTGCATTTACTTTGGCTCCACTCCGAGAAATTATGCTGAAGCACTCCAGCTTGACAAGGAGAGGTTCATGGAGTTCTTCTGGAGAATGCTGGAAAACGGTGTGTTTCTTCCACCCTCGCAGTATGAAACGTGCTTCGTGAGCTTTGCTCACACTGAGGAGGATGTTGAAAAGACTGTTGAGGCTGTGAGTGCGTCGATATGAAGCTTGTTGTGGGAACAAGGGGTAGCAAGCTCGCTCTGGCTCAGACAAAGAAGGTAGTTGAGAGGCTGAAGGAAAGATATGAGGTCGAAATAAAGATCGTGAAGACTGCCGGAGACATAATGAAGGACAAGCCCCTCTACGAGTTCAAGGGGATGGGGGCTTTTGTCAGAGCCTTAGATACCGAGCTTGCGGAGGGGAAAGTTGATGTTGTGGTTCACAGCTTCAAGGACGTTCCGAGCCAGAGGGTGGAGGGGACTGTGATC
Organism: Archaeoglobus sp.; assembly: GCF_017656475.1. Classification (GTDB taxonomy): domain Archaea; phylum Halobacteriota; class Archaeoglobi; order Archaeoglobales; family Archaeoglobaceae; genus Archaeoglobus. Next base: position 3,954 of record NZ_JACDNT010000025.1, on the reverse strand, counting down.
GCTGCTGTAATAGAGAGAGACTCGCCATGCGATGCGCTGGTTTCCAAAGATGGAAAGAGGCTGGAGGAGCTCGAAAGCGGGGCAGTCATCGGCACGTCAAGCCTTAGAAGGAGGGCACAGCTGAAGAGAATAAGGGACGACCTGCGGTTTGAAAATCTGAGGGGGAATCTGGACACGAGGCTAAGAAAGCTGAGAGATGGGATGTACGATGCCATAGTTGTTGCTGAGGCTGGATTGCAGAGGCTGGGGCTTGATAAGGAGGTTGAGTACCAGAGGCTTGAACCTTCTCTGATTGTACCACCTGCAAATCAGGGAATAATCGCGGTAGCCACAAGAGAGGGTGAGGAAGAACTCGTCTCCTTTTTAAACGACGAGAAGACGTGGCTTGAGGCGATGGTTGAGAGGGCCGTCATAAGAGAACTGGGAGTTGGCTGTGCCGTACCAGTGGGGGTTTACGCTCAAGCAGGAAACAAATTGAGGCTGACATGCGAGATTCTCGACAAGAAGTACATCAGGGTTGAAGAGGAGCTTTCAAGAGAGAGTGCGGTTGAGGAGGCTGCGGAAATCGGGAGAGAGTTGAGGAAGGAAGTCTATGGTGGGTAAGGTCTACATTGTTGGTGCAGGGCCAGGAAGAAAGGATCTGCTCACGCTGAGGGCTTATGAACTTATAAAAAAAGCGGACGTCATACTGCACGACGAGCTGATCGGAGAGGTTGCGGATTTGCTGAAAGAGAGCAAGGCAGAGGTTATAAATGTCGGAAAGAGGAGCGGAAGGCACAGGAAGAGTCAGGAGGAAATAAACGAGATGCTCGTTGAATTTGCATGGAAGGGAAAAATAGTGGTCAGGCTGAAGGGTGGAGACCCATGCGTCTTTGGCAGGGGTGGAGAGGAAGCGGAGTATTTGGCTAAACATGGCATCCCGTTTGAGTTCGTTCCAGGAATCAGCTCAGCAATTGCAGTCCCCGAAGCTGTCGGAATCCCGGTAACCCATCGCCGCTATGATCCTGCTCTCGTCTTTATAACAGGGAGAGAGAGCAGAGAGAGGTTGAACTGGAAAGCCCTTGCAGAATTGAATGCCACCATCGTAGTACTGATGGGTGTGGGCAAAATACCAGATATGTCTGAAAAATTGATTGAAAACGGCAAGGATTCTGAAACACCAGTTGCGGTCATAGAGAAGGGCTTTTCGGATGAGCAAAGAGTTCTCATAACCAAGCTTGGAGAGCTTGCAGAAACTGCTGAAAGAGAAAATATTGAGGCTCCTGCAGTCATTGTCATTGGTGGGGTTGTGGAACTCTACAGCATACTTTCTGAGTTTTGCCGGGATGATGAGGAATTATGATCTTACAATTTCGAAAGATAAATTTTTATTGATCTGCCAGTACTTATTTCAGAATGGATAGCAAGGCAGTCTCACCACTCATCGGATTCGTTTTGCTGCTCGCAATAATTATGGGGTTAATCGGTATTATGCAGTCCCAGTGGGTTCCTGAGTGGAACAAGGCTGTTGAGGCTGAGCATTTGGATGAGGTGAGTTATGAAGTTGCGGAGTTGAGTGAGGTTGTCAGTTTGGCAGCTTCAACTGGAAATCCTGCCAAAATTGTTATCAATGCAGGCGTAAAATATCCTGAATATTACATTCTGATTTCTCCGTCAAAGGCTGCCGGAAGTGTAGGGAAAAGGGAGCTTTGGGTAAACATTTCGGGCATTGCCGATTCCACATCCTACACTAAAAATTTCACGACCTACGCCATAACTTACAGACCCAACTACCTCTACAGCTCCTCTCCTGAGCTTGTTTTTGAGCATTCCGCTGTCCTCAAAATGGAGAATTCTTATCTTGTCGTCAATTCTGATCAAAGTTCGTTCACCAGGAGTAAAATCACATTATATCTCATCAACGCCACATTCAATCCTTTTTCCACGACAGATAACATCAATCTTGTTTTCTACCCCATCTCTTATGGGGGATCGACGAGATTTTCCGGAACAATAGAATTTGTTTGTTACGACGAGAGAACCGCATCGTGGTGGAATGAAACACTCTCAAGCATTTACGGAAGCGATAACGTTACGCAAGATGGGAGGAGGATAACCCTGAATGTTAACAACGTTGAACTCTCGATAAATTACTTCGTGGCGACGGCAACAAGTGCTGGTGAGGTCGAGATTGTCTCTGAGATGAGTCCGGCTGAACTGCAGCCATTATCCGAGTCCAGTTACACTGTTTACGAGGGGACAACTGTACCCCTCGGTGTTAGAGTTATAGACGAATTTAACAATCCGGTTAGAAACGAGGTTGTTAACATAGACGTGAATCCAAACACTCCATCAAATTCTGACGGCAGCAAGGTCTCGGATAATAAAGGAGAGATTTGGTACTACTTCAATGCTGAAAGTTCCGGGAGCTACACCATCACTTTCAGCATACCCTCCGATTCCCTCAGTTATTCCGTAAACGTTAATTCGCCGCCTACTGGTGGGAGTGGTTGTATTTTCAATGCATACTGGATGGAAGGAGATAGTTTAACGTGGAATGTGTCCCAAGAAGGGGCAAGTAAAACTCTAAATTTTAAGGTAATTTATGGAAGTGACCCGGTTTACAATGCTCAGGTGTATTTTGCCATAGATAACACAAGCGTCGTTTCTGCAAGTAAATATGATGGCAGAACAGATCCATCGGGAATAGCTCAGATAACCCTGAACGCAATCGCAAACGGTGATGTGAGCGTTATAGGCACGGTTGCGAGCTGTACAGATGTGATAAACTTGACTGTTGAAGGGGTTAGTGGTGCTAATCAGCCGCCTGTAGCAAATTTCACGTACTCTCCGAGTTATCCAGAGGAGGGAGATACTGTTACCTTCGATGCATCCGCAAGTTATGATCCGGACGGCAGCATTGTTAGCTATAATTGGAACTTCGGTGATGGTTCGATTGGTTCAGGACAAACAGTCCAGCATGTATACTCTCAGGCTGGCACATACACAGTCACCTTAAACGTTACAGACGACAGTGGTTTAACCACGAGTATCCAGAAAACAGTAAGCGTTGGCGGGTTAGTTTACAACAACGATGCCGTTGCTGTGGATGGAGATGATAGTCCTAACCCAGACAGAAAAGGAGGAGTAATTTTCACCGTTACTAATAAGTATTCAACTACTGTTGAGATATATAGTATTACAATTGACCCGCCAGACAATATCGACTACTTGGATGACCAGCTAACTCCAAATAATCAACCAGGTCGAACTGAGATCTATATTGAGGCAGACACAAGTAGTTACGTGGACTTTCATGGAGGTGTTTATATCCCAAACAATGGGTTGACTGTTGATCTGGATATTGACGGCGACGAAAGGAGCGGGACAAATGCAGAGCTAAACAGCGGTTCAAAAGCTACGTTCTATCTCTACGAGTTTTTCAACAAAAATGGGAAAAATGTAAACATGGCTAATAAACAAATTGTTATAACCATTTATTACATCGTAAACGGTGAGAACAAAGTTAAGACGTTTACAATAACACCTTCCTAATTTAGCCAAACTTTTTCACATCTCTCATTTTCCATTAACCATCAAACACTTTCCCACAGTTTATCTGGTTTATAGCCCTCTCAACTCCACTCTTCCGCTTTACCAAACACCTACGGCTATCAGCCTTTTTCTGGTACCAAAAACCTTAACAATTCGCCCACAAATGAGTAATAAGCCACAAAGCTCGACAAAAGAGAGAAGATAACGCTCCCGAGAGAAATAAGAAAAGAACGAACCCGAAAGAAGATGATGAATTGGTCCTTTACATACTTACGGACAACATTATCCTACATAGCGCTACTTTTGTCTTTATAGCCAAACACAACCTTCAACTAAACCCTTTTTAACAGCCCTTTCTACAATGCTGGCATAAAATGACTGTGAAGGTGGCAATCGAAACCTACGGATGTACCACAAATC
>NZ_JACDNT010000024.1 GCF_017656475.1 Archaeoglobus sp. | reverse complement strand
AGATTGAACAAGTTAAAGAAGAGATTGGATTGAGGATTGTGTAAGCACCCTAAATATTAAAGTTTCCAATCCACCAAATTCTTTTTACAGTTCAAGGAACCACCATACCGAACACTTGGTTCCAGAATTTCCCGGTATAACCTTTTTAACCCGCTCATCATTCTTTGAACAATGACCGTCCGCAGTCTTCTGGCTGAAGTCTCAAGGGCGGCGGAAATCGCTGCCAGCAACCGATACAGGTTTATGGTTATCCTGTGCTCAAAAGAACTCGATGAGAGAGTTGTCAAGCTTGCAAAGAGGATTTACAAGAAGCACAGAAAGAGAATGAATGAGGACAATCTCCTTATTGCAGGGAGGAGCGACTCTCTTGAAATTACTCGAAAATACTTCGATGGGGAGTTTTTGCACTATAAGGACTCACCGAAAGTTCTCGGTCAGACCTACTCTTCCCTGCTGATAGATTTCACCGAAGGATTTCATCCCAACGACCTCGGAATAATCGTTGAGACTATCAAGGAGGGAGGAATAATAATCGCTTTCTCTCCTCCACTTGACGCATGGGAGAACCTGAAGAGCAGGTGGCATGAGGATCTGGTTTCGGAACCCTACACTGTCGAAGACGTTACCGGACGATTCTTTGCAAGGTTCATGAGGAGAACTATGCAGGCAGAGGGCATTATAATATTCGACGCAGACAGAAGGAAGATAGTAAAGCACTACGAGTTCGAACCAAAAGAGGTTTCGAGAGAGGAAATCGTAATACCAGAGGACATCGAAATCAAGAGAAAGCTGTACAAGCTCTGCGCCACGCAGGATCAGGTAAGAGTTCTGCAGCTTTTTGAGCGCTTCTTTGACAGGAAGAAGGAGAGGAAGGCAGTCGTGATTACAGCAGACAGGGGGAGAGGGAAGACGGCAATCCTCGGTATCGCCACACCCTACATCATTTCAAGGATGGAAAGAATACTGAAAAGACCCGTAAGGATTATGGTCGTAGCCCCGACCCCGCAGGCTGTTCAGACGTACTTCAGGTTCCTTCTGAAGGCGATGGTCAGGCAGGGAATGACGAAGTACTTCGCCAAGGAGACGAACGGCATGATAACCGTGGTGAACAGCAAGTACGCAAGAGTCGAGTACGTGGTGCCGAGAAGGGCGATGATGGAGAAGGATATGGCAGACGTGATAATCGTGGATGAGGCTGCGGGAATCGATGTTCCAGTATTGCTTAAAATCACCGAAGGGGTCAGATACATGATATTCTCCACAACAATCCACGGTTATGAAGGGACTGCCAGAGGATTCAGCATAAGATTCCTGAAAAGGCTTGAGAGCGACAAGAGTGTAGAAATCGAAAAAATCCACATGGAGGAGCCGATAAGATATGGCAAAGGAGACCCCATCGAGAAGTGGCTCTACGACGTTCTCCTACTCGACGCACAGCCTGCAGAGCTTGATGATGAAGATGTAGAGGCGATAAAGCAGGGGAAGCTTGAGTTCAGGGAAATCAATAAAGATGAGCTTGTGAACGATGAAAAGCTGTTGAGGGAGTTTTTTGGGATTTACGTGCTTGCACACTACCGCAATCGCCCCTCTGACCTCGCAATACTGCTCGACATGCCGAACCACATTCCTTTTGTCGTTACCGTAAACAACAAGCCCGTCTGCTCCCTCCACATTGCGGTTGAGGGCAATCTTGATGATGACACGATTGAGAAAATAAAGGAGGGCTACAAGCCGAAAGGGCAGATAATTCCCGATTTGATGCTGAAACACTACTGGGACTTTGAGTTTCCGAGGATGGTTGGGGCGAGGGTCGTGAGGATAGCCACCCACCCTTCAGTCATGGACATGGGAATCGGAAGCTTCGCTCTAACCAAAATAGTCGAGTGGGCTTACAGAAAGGAAATTGACTGGGTTGGTTCGGGATTTGGCGTCTCGCCAGAGCTTCTCCGCTTCTGGGTCAGGAACGGCTTCACATCTGTGCACATCACGCCTCAGAGGAATGAGGTCAGCGGGGAGCACACTTTAATTGTTCTCAGAGCTTTAAAGTACGATGTTGAGAGTGTTGTGGAGAACCTCAACTCAGAGTTCACGAGGAGACTGATTGAGTACCTTGCAGATGAGCTGTCAGATCTGGAGACGGAAACAGCAGTTCTAATTCTAAACTCACTCAGAAAGAGCTTCGAAATTCCTGCCCCAAGGTTCGGAAAGGTTGAAAGAAGGAGAATGAGCAAGTACTTCCAGGGTATGAGTTTGTACGAATATGTTTCGGACATAATCAGGCCGCTCGTCAGGTACTATTTCTCAAGAACCGACAGAGAGGAGCTTGATGAGGTTGAGGAGGTAGTTCTGGTCGGGAAGTGTCTGCAGCTCAAGCACTGGAGTGAGCTGCCGGGTGAGGGTTATAAAAAGTACAGGTTACTGCTCAACGCCGTGAAGAAAGTCTGGAGATGGTACTATGGAGAGGATTAACTTTGATGCGGAGTTTGTTGAGAAGATAATCAACGGAGAGAAGATTACCACGGTAAGGAGGGGGATAAAGAGCTACCCGGTAGGGAGGATCGTAGAGCTAACATCAAACGGGGAAAGATTTGCCCTGGCCAAGGTGAAGAAAGTTGTCGTGAAGAGGGTGAGGGAGCTTACAGACGAGGATGCCATCAGAGACGGATTCAAAAGCCGTAATGAACTCATCTCGGCGTTAAAAAGGATATATGGGGACATAAGGGATGATGAATTTGTTACTGTAGTGCATTTTGAAGTTGTGAAGTGAGCTTTTGGTGAATTACAACTAATCGCCAAATTTTTAACAGTGTCATCAAAAGAACATCAATGGAAAAAAGCGTTCAGGATACTGTTCACGGTGTAATAAAACTCGAAGACTGGATGGTTGAGATTGTTGACACGCCTCAATTTCAGCGCCTCAGAAGGATTAACCAGCTCGGCTTTGCCAACCTCGTTTATCCCGGAGCGAACCACACGCGATTTGAGCATAGCCTTGGTGTCATGCACGTTACAAGACTCCTCCAGAAAAGAATTGGTTTTGATGATGTCGTTGTCGCTGCTGCACTGCTCCACGATATTGGCCACGCTCCCTTCTCCCATGGAAGCGAGAGGCTCCTGGAGAAGTACGCCGCCTACAACCACGAGAGCATTTCGAAGGTGGTAAGGGGAGAGCTTAAAGACAAGCTTAATGACCTCGGATTCAGAATTTCGGAGATCGAAGCAATCGTAACGGGGAAAAGGAAGTCCGTTGTCAACGGAGAGATTGATGCGGACAGGATGGATTATCTTGTTAGGGACTCACACTACACAGGCGTGGCTTACGGTGTTTTCGACATTTACAGGCTGATAGACAAGATAAAGTTTGATGACGCCATCATAATAGAGCAGGGAGGTGTTAAGGCTGCAGAGAGTCTGCTCATATCGAGATTTCTGATGTATCCTACTGTCTACTTCCACCACGTTTGCAGAATTGCGAGGAAGATGTACGAGAGAGCGATAGAAAGGATAATCGAGAGCGGCTTCGAAGCTGAAAGACTAATAATGATGGATGATATGGAGGCGATGATGCTCCTGAAGGAAAAGGAGAAGGAAATATATGACAGGCTGAACAACAGGAAGCTGTTTAAAAGGGCAGTTTACGTTTCCAGAAGATCTCTGGACTTCAGGGAAGTAATGAGAGTTAACGAGAGAAGGGCTGAGAAGGAGATTGCAGAAATTGCAGGTGTGGATGAGAAGTACGTCATCGTTGACATCCCTCCAGTGGAAGAGATGAAAGAGTCAGGAGTTATGGTCGAGACGGATGGGGAGCTCAAGCCTCTTGAGGAAGTCTCTCTACTCGTAAAAGCTTTGAAAGATGCAACTGCTGAAAACTGGAGGCTTGGCGTTTACACCGAGAAGAAATTTTTAGATAGAGTGGGAAAGGCTGCTGTGGATTACTTCGGCATTGAGAAGGTCGTGCAGAAGTCTCTTGATGAAATCTTTCCGCATTAACCAAATCCTTATAACTTCCAACGATTAATACGATTATGATTGGGCTGATTGGTGGAATGAGCTGGGAATCGACGGTTGAGTATTACAGAATAATGAACGAACTCGTTAAGGAAAAACTCGGAGGTTGGAACTCTGCCGAAATAATTCTTTACTCCGTCAACTTTGAAGAGATTGTCAGGATGCAGAGGGCAGGTGAGTGGGGAAAGCTGGGGGAGATTCTTGGAGACATTGCGGTGAAGCTTGAAGAGGCAGGAGCAAAGGCTGTTCTTATCTGCACGAACACGATGCACAAGGTTGCTGATGATGTAGAGAGGAGAATCAGCATCCCTCTCATCAACATAATCGATGTAACGGCAGAAGCTCTAAAGAGGGATGGAGTTAAGAGAGCCGGATTGCTCGGTACAAAATTCACGATGGAAGATGGCTTCTATCAGGAAAGAATGAAAAGGCACGGAATCGAAATCATTGTGCCTGAAAAAGAGGAGGATAGGGATGCTGTTCACAGCATAATCTTCGACGAACTTTGCTTAGGAATAATCAAGGAGGAGTCCGAAAGAAGGCTGAGAAGGATCGTTAGTGAGCTAAAAAGCGCTGGGGCGGAAGGGATAATCCTCGGCTGCACCGAGCTACCGCTCATTCTGAAAGACCCGGAGTTTTACGATACCACGAAGCTCCATGCCGAGGCAGCTGTGAACTTCCTCCTTAATGGTTGAGTAATGGTAGCATAGCAAACTTTTTAACATCCCATCCCAACTTCTTTCATGCAGGAACCGCCGGTACCCGTCTATCCTCCCCCATATAAACCGCCAGAGATGAGGGTTTTCTACTTCATCGCCTTTATATTCGGCTTTGTTGTTGCCGTGTCGCTCTCCATATACTACTACACAGAATTTGTGTGGTTTGATTCAGTCGGTTATGGAGAGGTATTCCTGACGTATCTCAAATACACCTTAGCCTTCTTCTTCTTTGAGTTTCTGATTTTCTTTATCCCCCTATTACTTACGAACATCGCAATAAGGAAGGTAACGCTCGAATTCCACGGGGAGCCTCTAAAAATACCTCATTTGCTCGACTTTGGGATTGCAGTATTTGCCGCACTAACGGTTAAAAACTACTGGAGCAGCATGCTGTTCTATTTTAACTCATCAGAATTTGGACTTGCCGACCCAATTTTTGGCTTTGATGCTTCCTTCTACACCTTCCAGCTGCCTTTCATTAAAATCTTGCTCGGATCTCTGCTTGCTGCCGTGCTGATATCATTAACAATTGCTGTTTTTGCGTACATGTACGCTTTCAGGTGGGTTAAGAGCTTAGAAGAATTCAAGGAAATTTTTCCCGGCAGCGGGTTCGTTCACCTCTCGGTTCTTGTTATCACTTCATTCATCCTTTCTGCTCTTCTTGTATTCATTTCCAGATTTGAAATCGTACACTCAGAGCACGGCCTCATCAGTGGAGCAAGCTACGTTGACGTAAACGTTCTCTCTCCATCACTGCTGCTCCTTTCGGCAATGATGCTTCTCTCCGGTATTTTTGCTGGATACCTCGTGGCAAAGAGGAGAGTTGAGAGAGTGCTTCAGGTCATAGGGGTGCTTTTTGTAATCGCCATCCTGCTAACTTTCGTTGCTCCATTCGTCGTCCAGAAGTTCATTGTCGAGCCATCTGAGCTCAGCTATGAAGAGAAGTACATCGCCTACAGCATAAACTACACGCTCTTCGCGTACAACCTGCACGATGTAAAGCTGCAGAAGTTCGAGTACAAAGATGACGTCAACTACACTGATGTCCTTGAGGCAAAGGAGACGATAGACAACATAAGAATCTGGGACCACAGGCCGATAAGGGATGTTTTCAGGCAGCTACAGCAAATTAGAACATACTACGTTATCAAAGATGTTGATGTTGACAGATACAGGATTAACGACAGCTATGTCCAGCTTCTGCTTGCTGCGAGGGAACTTTCGACGGAGAATTTGCCATCGAGAGCTCAGACATGGTTGAACAAGCACCTGATATACACTCACGGCTACGGAATCGTTGCCTCGCCGGTAAACAAAGTCTCGAAGGAGGGTCTGCCGGAGTTCTACATCTACGACATACCTCCTGAAGGTTTAATCGAAATTGAGAGGCCAGAAATCTATTACGGAGAGCTTACCGATGATTATGTAGTTGTGAACACGCTTCAGGAGGAATTTGACTATCCAAAAGGAGATGTGAACTTCTTTACCAAGTACGCCGGAGATGGGGGAATAAAGCTCGATTACATGAAGAGAGTGCTGTTCTCCTTCAGGTTTGGGGATGTCAATCTGATTCTTAGCAACTACATCACCGATGACAGCAGACTGATGATGCACCGCGATATAGTGGAGAGAGTTTCGACCATAATGCCGTTCTTCGTTTACGATGATGACCCCTACGTGGCGGTCATCGATGGTGAAATCTGGTGGGTAATAGATGCCTACTCCATCCTGCAGAACTTCCCGTACTCTGCTGAGGTAGGAGGTTTTAACTACATGCAGAATCCTGTGAAAGTGTTCGTTAATGCCTACAACGGTAGTGTCAGGTTCTACGTTGTTCAGGAGGATGCCTACGTAAGAGTTCTCGAAAAAGCTCTCCCCGGGTTGTTCTTGAAGAACATGCCAGAAGAGTTCAGAAAACACATAAGATATCCAAGAGACTACTTCGAGGTGCAGGCCCACGTTTACTCCACATACCACATGAAGGATGTCACAGCCTTCTACAACAGGGAGGATGTGTGGGCCGTTGCAAAGGAGAAGTATGAGGACAAGGTCATAGAAGTCGAACCATACTACGTTACTCTCGCCATAGAGGATAAGCCCGAATTTGTTCTAATACTCCCATTAACGCCCGTAAACAGGGACAACATGATTGCATGGATGGCTGCGAGATGCGACGAGAAGTACGGAGAGCTGATAATATACGAGTTCCCCAAAGGGGAGCTGATATACGGACCAATGCAGATTGAGGCAAGGATCGACCAGGATTCTGAGCTGTCCAAGCTCTTCACTCTCTGGAATCAGGCGGGTTCGAGAGTGATAAGAGGCAACCTATTAGTGGTGCCGATAAACAACTCGGTGCTTTACGTAGAGCCAGTGTATCTGAGAGGAGAGTCTGCAAAAATCCCTGAGCTTAGACTAGTTATCGTGGTTCAGGATGAAGAGCTTGCAACTGGCACGAACCTTTACGAGGCTCTGGATAACCTGTTTAAAGCCGAAAAAACCGCTGAGAAACCAGCACCCGAGAAGCCAGCAGAGACCGAAGAACAGAAGCTGGAGATTCTGAAGGAGTACTACGGCAAGCTGGTTGAGGCGGCAAAGAGCGGGGACTGGGAGACTTTTGGCGAGATGCTGAAGAAGATTGGAGAAGTGTTAGGATACGAAGAACAGTGAATTTTGTGGAAAACTTTATTAGCTTTTTGTTATTTATTCGCTTATGGAGTGGTACTGGATAGGTTTGCTGATAGTGGTAGTTCTTTTCCTTCTCTCGGCGATAAGAATCGTCAAGGAGTACGAGAGAGGTGTTATCTTCAGACTCGGAAGGCTTGTTGGGGCGAGAGGGCCTGGGCTTTTCTTCATAATCCCGATTCTTGAGAACATGATCGTCGTTGACTTGAGAACCGTGACATACGACGTCCCCTCACAGGAAGTTGTTACCAAGGACAACGTGACGGTCAAGGTTAATGCAGTGGTTTATTACAGGGTTGTTGACCCGGCAAAGGCAGTGACTGAGGTTTTCGACTACCAGTACGCCACAGCGCAGCTTGCTCAAACTACGTTAAGGAGCATAATAGGTCAGGCAGAGCTCGATGAGGTTCTCTCCGAGAGGGACAAGCTTAACGTAAAGTTGCAGCAAATAATAGACGAGGAGACGAATCCGTGGGGTATAAAGGTCACTGCAGTTGAGATTAAAGATGTAGAACTGCCTGAAGAGATGAGAAGGATAATGGCAATGCAGGCTGAGGCGGAGAGAGAAAGGAGGTCGAAGATTATCAGAGCTGAGGGTGAGTATCAGGCTGCAATGAAGCTCAAGGAGGCAGCAGATGTTCTTGCACAGAGTGAGGGAGCAATTCTGCTGAGATACCTGCAAACTCTGAATGAAATCTCCGCCGAGCAGAACAACACAATTGTCGTGCCAATTCCTGTGGAATTCCTGAAGTTCTACGTTGGGAAAGCTAAAAGTTAAAAGCCCTTATTCATTTTTTACTTTATGAAAATAATTCCGTGCCCGTCTTCTCCGTTGCTGGCAAGAAGAATTGCGGAAGTTTCGGGACTGGATGTTGGAAGTGCTGTTTTCAGAAGATTTCCAGATGGAGAGCTTTACGTCAGAGTTCAGGAAAAAGAGGGCGTTGTTGTGGGAAGCATAAATTCAAACGATGACCTCATCTCATTGATTTTCGCTCTGGATGTGCTTGATAAAGCGAAGGCGGTAGTTCCATACATGGGCTACGCAAGGCAGGACAAGGTATTTCAGGAAGGAGAAGCAGTTAGCATCAAAATTCTGGCAGAAATCCTAGAAAGCAAAGCAGAAGAAGTAATAACGGTAAACATTCACAGCAGAGAGGCTGCATCACACTTTAAAAATCTTAAAAACCTCGATGCAATGCCCTTAATTGGGAAGCACTTTGCAGAGAAGGACGTGGTTATGATTTCCCCCGACAAGGGGTCTTTGGAGAGGGTGAAAACAGCGGCAAAGCGCGCTGCCTGCGAGTGGGATTACATGGAAAAGAGGAGAATAGATGCGACAACGGTAGAGATAACACCAAAGAGCATCGACGTTGAGGGTAAAGATGTTGTAATCGTTGACGATATAATCTCAACCGGCGGGACTGTGGCGGAGGCAGCAAAGATTCTATACAGCCTGGGCGCGAAGAGTGTTAGTGCTGCATGCGTTCATGCGGTTCTTGCTGACAACGCGGCCATTAAGCTCTTCAATGCCGGAATAAAGGACATCATTGCAACCGACACGGTAGAGTGTGCCTTCAGCAGAATGAGCGTTGCAGAGCTTATTGCAGGAAGCATATGAAAAACTTTTATGCATACCTGAATTTGGAATGGAGATGAAGAGAAGAGTCGTGGCCACAGGGACATTCGACATAATTCATCCGGGACACGTGACTTTCCTTAGAGAGGCGAAAAAACTCGGAGATGAGCTTATCGTGATAGTTGCCAGGGATAAGAACGTCAGGCATAAGCCAAAGCCAGTTGTTCCGGAGGAGCAGCGCAGGAGGGTTGTTGAGGCGATAAAATACGTTGACAAGGCGATACTTGGCGATGAGGAGGACATGTTCAAGCCTATAATGGAGCTGAAGCCTAACGTCATAGTTTTGGGCCACGACCAGCACTTCGATGAGGAGTGGCTTAGAGAAGAGCTCAAAAAGAGGAATCTGAATTGTGAGGTTGTCAGGATTAAGGTTAAGGAAGATTGTCCGCTTTGTAGCTCTCACAAGATAATTGAGCGGATTTTAGAGAAGTACGGAGGGAGATAATGTTGTTGATGATTCCTGGCCCAGTTCAGTTGCATGAGAGAATCATCAGAGCTATGGCGAGACAGATGATTGGCCACAGAACAGCAGAGTTCAGCGCAATAATGGAGTTCTGCGTTGAGAAGCTTAAGGAAGTCTTCGGGACAAGTGGAGACATCTGCCTTATTTCCGGTTCCGGAACAGCGGGAATGGAGGCCGCAATAGCTTCTTTCAGCAAGGTGAAAAAGATTGCGACGCTTGAGAATGGGAAGTTCGGCGAGAGGCTTGGTGATATAGCGGAGCGCTACACTCAGGTTGAAAGAGTCAAAGTACCGTGGGGAGAGTCTTTTGAGCTTGATTTGGTTAAGGAGGCTCTGGATAACGGCTGCGAGGCAGTTGCCTTTGTCCACAACGAAACCTCAACCGGAATTCTCAATCCTGCAAAGGAAATCGCCAAGCTTGCGAAAGAATATGATGCGCTCGTCATCATGGACGCAATAACGTCTGCAGGTGGAGATTATGTCAAGATGGACGAGTGGGGTGTTGATGTTGCAATCGTGGGAAGCCAGAAGTGTCTTGGCGCGCCACCTGGGCTGGCAGCGGTGGCTGTGAGCGATAAGGCTTGGGATTACTACAACGAAAACTGCCCCTATTATCTCGACCTTGCAGCCTACAAAAAGAAGCTGAAGGACATGCAAACTCCCTATACACCTGCAGTTCCCCTATTCTTCGCTCTTGCTGAGGCCTTGAAGATTATTGATGAGGAGGGGTTGGAGAACAGAATCCAGAGGCACCGGATTCTTAGCGCTGCGGTGAGAAAGTGGGCTATTGAGGCGGGTTTGGAGCTTTTTCCCAACCTGAACAAGTATTCGAGCTACTCAAACACGGTCACTGCCATAAAGATGCCTGAAGGTATTAGCGACTCTGAGCTCAGAGGAGCGTTGAGGAAGGAATATGGAATACTCGTCAGCGGAGGGCAGGGAGAACTAAAAGGCAGGATTTTCAGAATCGGAACTATGGGCAACGTCGGAAAGTTTGAAACGGTTTCAACTCTCGCAGCGCTTGAAGACATACTGATGAGGAAGAATGTCATTAAACCGGCTTTGCATTACGCTCAAGTTCTCCTGAGGGATTTGCAATGAAGATTGGGATAGCAGACACGACATTTTCAAGGGTAAACATGGGAAAGATAGCGATAGATGAGCTTAGAAAGATAAGCAGCATTCCATATGAGCGCTACACTGTCCCCGGCATCAAGGATTTACCTATCGCGGCAAAAAAGCTGCTGGAAGAAAAAGGATGTGATTTAGTCATCACTCTCGGCTGGGTTGGTGGGACGCAGAAGGACATGCTCAGCTACATCGTTTTGAGCATGGGGCTGGTTATGGTTCAGCTCATGACGAACAAGCACGTCATAGACGTTACAATCCATGAAGATGAGGCTGAGGACGAGAAAACACTGATGATGGTGGCAGAGAACAGGGTGAGGGAACACGTCAGAAATGCGGTTGATTTGCTTGTCAATCCAAAGAGGTTGCAGAAGCTTGCAGGTACAGGTCAGAGGCAGGGTTATCCCGACGTTGGACCGATTTTGAAGTAAGCTTTTAGAATTTTGGATTTTAGTCTCTCTTTTTAGTTTTGGAAGGTCAGTTTAGTCACTTTGGTTACACTTCATTCTTTCCTGCCTCCAAGAGCTCAATAGCTATCTTTTACTACGAGCTTATGAACCTCTTTGAAAAAACAAAAACCTTTACAGAAAAGTATATCATCACGGCAAAAGCAAAAGAAGACCGTGAAAAGAAGAGCACCTTTAAGCTCAAAATACCTCATACTTCTGGCAGCTGCTGTAGGAGTTATTTCAGGCTTAGGAGCTTTTATCTTCTATTTCCTGCTTGATCTGTCCACTAAATTTTTCCTTGCAGGTCTGGATAACTTCAATCCACCTCTTGCCGGAGGGGAGGCGGAAATTGTCAAGATAGACTTCCACTTGGGAATCCTTCCACTTCCAGTAGTTGTCGCACTTGGAGGGTTGCTCAGCGGTCTAATCGTCTATAAGTATGCGCCCGAAGCGGAGGGTCACGGAACTGATGCTGTGATACGGGCATTTCACAGGGCGAGAGGTGTTATAAGGGCCAGAGTCCCAATTGTTAAAACAGTTGCCTCTGCAATCACCATCGGTAGCGGTGGTAGTGCGGGAAGAGAGGGGCCAATAGCCCAGATTGGGGCGGGTTTTGGATCTTTCATCGGGGAGGCGTTAAGACTTTCCGACAAGGATAGAAGGATTCTGGTCATCTGCGGTGTCGCTGGAGGAATTGGTGGCATTTTCAGAAGCCCTTTTGGGGGAGCAATCTTTGGAATAGAGGTGCTCTACAGGAGAGATAACGAGGTTGAGGCAATAGTTCCGGCTTTTGTATCCTCCATAGTGGCCTTTGTAGTGTTCGACGTAATGATGAGCAATTTTGCCAACACACCTTTTGGAGTTTTACCGATTTTCAAAATTCCGCAGGTAACAATTCATTCACCACTCGAATTTCCGATTTACGCGGTGGTTTCGGTTCTTGCGGCATTTTTCGGTATTCTGTATGTCAAGGTCTTTTACGCCGTACACAACTATTCAAAAAAGGTGGGCATCTCACCTTACCTCAAACCGGCAATTGGAGGATTCTTTACCGGAATTATAGGTCTTTTTCTGCCAGGAGTGCTGGGGATGGGGTATGGCTATGTTCAGATGGCTATCGACGGTAAACTCGCAGTCTCCATCATGCTTCTGCTGATTTTTGGTAAAATTGTTGCAACTTCCCTAACAGTGGGGACTGGAGGTAGCGGAGGTGTTTTTGCTCCTTCAATAGTAATAGGAAGCATGCTGGGTGGTTTTGTTGGCTACACCTTCCACTACCTATTTCCTGACATTGTAGTTCAACCTGAGGCGTTCGTTCTAATAGGAATGTCCGCCTTTATTGCAGCGGTGGCTAAAACTCCAATTGCAGCGATTTTGATGGTTCTTGAGATGTGTGGTGGATACTCGCTCCTTCCCGCTCTGATGACATCTGCAACTCTCGCATACTACCTCGCTGGAGATTATTCAATCTACGCTGAGCAGGTTGCGACGAGGGCTGAGAGTCCTGCACATAGAATGGAGATGTCCATCGATGTTCTTGAAAATGTAAAAGTTAAAGATGCAATGGTGCCAGCAGAGAAGCTTGTGGTTGTTACACCCTACCAAAGAGTCAGTGAAGTCCTTGAGATGATTGAGAAAACTGGCCATATGGGTTTTCCAGTTGTAATAAACAGCAGACTGGTCGGAATGGTTACTTTTGAGGATGTCGAGAGAGTTCCACTGGAGGAGAGGGATAAAACGCTTGTGAGGGACATTATGACGAGAGACCTAATCGTCACGTATCCTGACGAAACTCTTGAGGAAGCTCTGATAAAATTAGTTGACAAGGGTGTGGGCAGACTACCAGTGGTTGATCGCAAAGACGAGAGAGAGCTTTTGGGACTTATTACTAGGAGCGACATAATGAAGGCACACGCGAGAGAAGTTAAGAGGATTGTTTCATGAGGGTTTTGCTGGTAACAGGTAAGCTGGCTGAAGAAATGGTAAGGAAATACGGAAAGGGGGCCGATGTCAGAGTGTGCAACATCGACGTTGCAGCATTCATAACCCCATCAATGCTTGAAAATGAGGATTTCAGCGGTTACGACCTCGTTCTCGTTCCCGGACTGACTTACAACTGCAACTGGGAGGATTTCGAGCGAAGAAAGGGTGTTAAGGTGAGACTTGGCCCAATCCATGCTTACGACCTGCAGCATGTGTTAAAGCTTCTTGATAAAATCGAGTTCTCCCACAAAATTCCTGCATGCAGGCTTGTAGAATCACTGAAGGTTGCGGAAACAATCAGAGAAATAGATGCCCTTGACGAAAACTTTGCTTTTGACATAGGCGGTGTTAAAGTCGGTGGAAACAGCAGAATGAAGGTTGTCGCGGAAATAGCAAGTTTCTGCGACTTCGACGATTTAAGGGCAAAAATTGACCACTACACAGAGAGCGGTGCTGACATCATCGATATAGGTGTTCCCCTTGAGTTCAACGAGGAGTGGCTATCCAGAACTCTTAAGGTGGCTGTTGATTATTCAAAGCTGCCGCTGAGTATCGACACTTTCAGCAAGAGGGGCATTGAGATTGGCGTAAGGCACGGCGTTGACATGGTTATGAGCATTTCAAAGGATAACTTTGAGTCTCTCGACCTGATCGAAGACCAAGCAGTAGTTGTAGTGGATAGAGATGTTCAGTCTCTGGTAAACTTGGTAGAGAAGGTCAAAAGAAGGGTAGAAAAGGTTATTGCTGACCCCGTCCTGGATCCACCGCTTAAAGTTGCAGATTCGATAGTAAGATACTCGGAGTTCAGAATGCGCGATGAAGAGACGCCCGTCCTTTTTGGAGCGGGAAACGTTACTGAGTTAAGCGATGCGGATTCAATTGGAATTAATGCTCTGCTGGCGTTTATCGCTGAAGAGCTTAACTGCAACCTGCTGTTCACGACGGAAGCAAGCCCCAAGACTCACGGTAGCGTCAGGGAAATGAAACTTGCTTCATATCTCGCAAAAGCAGCCAGAATAAGGAGTTCTCCCCCCAAGGATGCTGGCATAAGCCTCCTGGCCCTTAAAGAGAAGGTCAGGTATGCGGAGAGGGTCGAACTTGATAATTTTGTGAGGGGCGAAGAGAGTAAAGAGTTTGTGAGGGATCCCCTTGGTGACTTCATAATCCATGTTTTTGATGGAAAAATAATCTGCAAACACGACAAAATGACTATTGTTGGTGAAAAGGCAAAGGAGATTGCTGACACTGCCATAAGGCACAATCTACTCTCAAGGCTGGACCACGCAGCTTATCTCGGCAGGGAGTTAATGAAAGCTGAGATTGCAGCTTTGCTAAATAAAAGCTACATTCAGGATAGAGACTTGAACTTCGGATTTTATAAAAAGAATTCTTAATTCTTTAAGTCAAAAAAGGCGTTTAGTTGACTTGATCGGCGAAACTGCAAGTTAAAGGTACAGAATCTTTCCTGTAAAGCTTCGTGAAGGTCCATAAAGTTTCTGAACTTCATAGAGTGGTTTTAGATGGTATGTGGGAAAAAGTTTCGTTATAAATTAAGGGGACAACAAATTACTGAGGTGGTGAAAAATGAAAACGAGATTGGGCTTGCTGGGTATCCTGCTGGTAATGCTGGTGGCAGTGGCATCGGCAGCACCACCATGGCAACAGAATGAGAAACCCCAGATTGGAAAACCAGACTTCGAGAATGCTGACAGAAATTTCCAGAAGGCTAAGGATTGGTTCGACAAGACCAAAAAGAATGTGGAAGAGATAAAAAATCAGGCGGAAGAAAAGAGATTTGAGGCGTGGAAAAAACACCTGCAGGCCTGGGTAGAGATGGCAAAAAGATGGGTGGAGAGAGTTCAGACGAGAGTCGAGAACATGAATGTCGGCAATGATACAAAAGAGAGGCTGATTGTTAAACTTCAGGAGATTAGAAACAACTTGACTGAGATCGAAAACGAAATAAACGCCTCACAAAACTACACGGAGCTGAGAGAAGTTGCCACGGAAATCAAGGGGGTGTGGGGAGAGCTTAGACAGGAAATGAGGTCTGCTGCACATGAGTATGCGGTTGAGAAGTACGAACATATCCTTGAAAGGCTGATACAGGTGAGAGATAGGCTTGAGGTTGCAGGAGTCAATGTAAGCGAGCTGAATGCAAAGATTGAGGAGATAAACGAGTCTGTTGAAGAGCTCAAGAACTACACTGGCACACCGGAATTTGCAGAGAAGGTGGGAGAGATAAACCAGTTGTTCAGGGAGGCTTTTGAAATTGTAAAGGAACTGGCAAGGGAGGCAAGACCTGAGTATCACACGGGATTCGTCTACGCTTACGTTAACGGCTCATTCGAGCTCAGCGGAAACTTCACTTCAGTCCAGATAAAGGGCGATGGTGATGTAACAATTCCTGAGGAGGTCATTGTCACAAAAGTTGACACTCCCGGAGTGAAGATGATCGTGGCGAAAGGGAATTTCACCGCCACCGGGGAAGGTGAGTTCAGAGTTCTCGCTCACGGGAGTGGTGAACTCATACTAAACGGAGAAGGATATTACAGAGTCAAACAAACGCCAACAGGACCAATGACTGAGGAAATCGAGTTTGAGGGTAATGAAACAGTTACTTTCGGGTGAAAGCTATGAAGCCCAGAATCGCAGTGGTTGCTTTAATCCTTGCAGCTTTACTCCTCGCAGGTTGCCAGGGGAAGCAGACAGAGCCACAAGCCGAGTCTCAGCAAACTCCCCAACTTAACCCAACACAGCAGCAGACAGAGCAGATTGTCGAGGACATCAACGTAACACAGGAGCTTCAAGAACTTGAGCAACTTCTCCAAGAACTCGAGAATTTGGACAATGTTGATTTAAATGTCTGATTTTTCCTCTTTTTTAATCAGGTGAGGAAGATATCAATGCCAAACACTTCAAGAAGTGCGCCGACCGGGATTTGAACCCGGGGCAGGGGCTCGGCAAGCCCCTGTGTTACCAGGCTACACCATCGGCGCTTGAAGGCTCTTCCATCCACTGATTAATAAGCCTTTCGTTGGTGTTTTTGGGTTGTAAATTAGTTGTAAAACCATGGGATGAAAAGGCTGCAAATGGCTGGACTTAGGCTGCAATATTGAGTTTACGATGGTAGGAGGTCAGTATCGAAATCTCGCTTTAGACTGTTCCGCACAGCATCCTCGAAATCCCCAACTCTGTATGGATGGGAGAAATTTAACGAAAAGAATTACTTTTTTGCACTTTCTTTTTTATGGGAAAACCTTATTTTTTAATCACCATACGCTGGATATGGAAGTAATTCAGAATGTCTTCAACAAGGCAGAGAACGGGGACAGGATTATGATTTCCTTTCCTGACATGGTTAGTTTTTTCACCGTAATGAAATGGCTCACTGAGCAATTCGGCGAGCCCTTGTGGGTACTCTGGACAGATGCAGCTGTTGAGAGAATTAACTACCTCGGCAAGAAGTTTGACTTCCCAGTGAGCGGTAATGCTGTGACTGTGGGAGCAAAAAAGGACTGCTATTTTCTTGATGTAGTGGCGAGATATGACGTATATGACGACATAAGCAAGCTGGTAAAGACTCTTCCCTTAGGAAACGTCTTAATTATTTCCTTTGGCGTTAACTTCCTCGAAATCTTCGGACAGAGCTTATCCAAGGCTATTGAGTTCATAATAGAGCACGAAAACGGAATTCTCTGCACGTGCACCGTTGGAGAAGCCCCAAACATCCTGTTCCCTTTCCACGACACATTCATTGAGATAAAGTCCGGAGACGAGTCCTATCTGGCTTATCGCTCATACATTGCAAAACTTAGGTTCTCAATAGATGGTGGCACGGTTGAGATGAGCGACAACTTTTTGGTCGGTAGGGAGTAATGATTAAACACAACCAAATTCCGGATAAATGATTTTAATCCTCATTCTTCAATAAGTTCAATGAGCATCGAACAGCAAATCAGAGCGCTGGAAGAGGAGATAAAGAGAACTCCCTATAACAAGGCAACTGAGCACCACATCGGAAGGTTGAAGGCAAAACTTGCGAGACTGAGAGAGGAGGCTGAGAAGCAGAAAGCAAAAACAGGGAGGCAAGCGTTTTCTCTGAAAAAAGAGGGAGATGCAACTGCAGTTTTAATCGGCTATCCGTCAGTTGGGAAATCAACATTGCTCAACAGGCTAACCGGGGCGAAAAGTGAGGTTGCAGATTACGATTTTACCACATTAAAGCCTGTCCCGGGGATATTGAACTACAAGGGGGCGTCAATCCAGATTATTGACGTTCCCGGAATAATTGAGGGGGCTGCAAGCGGCAGGGGGAGGGGCAAGGAGGTAATTTCTGCTGTCAGGGTTGCCGATCTGATAATAATTGTCGCTGACGTGTTCAACCTTCACACCATTGAGATTGTCAAGAAGGAGCTTTACGAGGGAGGGATAAGGCTCGACCAGAAACCTCCCGACGTTGTAATCAGGAAGAAGGAGAGGGGCGGCGTGAGGATAAGCTCCACAGTCCCGCTTCAAATAGATGAGGAAACTATAACGAGCATTCTGAAAGAGTATAAGATCCACAGCGCCGATGTTGTTATAAGGGAAGAGATAACGATTGAAAGATTCATCGATGCCTTGGCTGGCAACAGGGTTTACATACCTTCTCTCACTGTTGTTAACAAAATCGATTTGATGGATGTCGATGTGGACAACGCCATTAAAGTTTCGGCCGAGAAGGGAACAAACCTCGACCTGCTGAAGGAGGAGATTTACAGGAAGCTCGATTTTATCAGAGTTTTCCTCAAACCGCCCGGTGGGAAGGCAGACTTCAACGAGCCAATGATTTTGAGGAGAGGCGCAACAGTAGAGGACATTTGCAAGAAGCTCCACCGCGATTTTGTTGAGAACTTCCGCTATGCTAAGGTTTGGGGAAAGTCTGTCAAGTTCGATGGCCAGAGAGTTGGTTTAGAGCACGTCGTTGAAGATGGCGATGTTGTCACTATCTATGCATAGTTTTTACCGTTTTTGTCAAAACCGGTAAATGCATTTATATACGTTGCTCCAAGTAGTGCTTGAGGTGATGTAAGATGGTGATGATGAAGTTGTTCACATCCCCAACCTGCCCGTACTGCCCCAAGGCGGAAAAGGTGGTTAGTAAGGTCGCGAAGGAGGAGGGTGTGCTGGCGATGAACTTTCCAGTTAATACAGATGAGGGTATGAAGGAAGCTCTGAAGTTCGGAATAAGAGGAGTTCCAGCTTTAGTGATTAACGATAAGTACCTCATCCTCGGCGTTCCGGATGAGGGTGAGCTTAGAGAATTGATAAGAAAACTGAAAGGAGGTGAGGAGTATGGAGCGTCTTAACAGTGAGAGGTTTAAGGAGGTAATTCAGAGCGACAAGCTCGTGGTGGTGGACTTCTACGCGGACTGGTGCATGCCCTGCAGGTACATCTCGCCGATACTGGAAAAGCTGGCGAAGGAGTACAACGGAAACGTGGAGTTCTACAAGCTAAATGTCGATGAAAATCAGGACGTTGCCTTTGAGTTTGGCATAGCGAGCATTCCGACGGTGCTGTTCTTCAGGAACGGCAAGGTTGTCGGGGGGTTCATCGGGGCAATGCCCGAAAATGCAGTGAGAGCTGAGATTGAAAAAGCGTTAGCAGTATGAGATCACTAAAAGAAATGATTTCAACCTTAAACTGCGGAAACCTGCTTGAGTGTGTTCTCGGCCTAACGCCAGCGGATGTGATGGTCTACGAGGCATTACTGCAAGGCAAGGAGAGAGTCGATGAGATAAGCGAGTGCGTTGGAAGGGGGGAAAGTGCGGTTTACAAATCCCTCCAGAGACTCCTCCTTGCCGGAATGGCTTACAGAGTTAAGATGCCGCTGAACGGCGGCGGATATTATTTTATTTACAGGCCTGCACCAAAAGAAAAGGTTGTGGAAGAGGTGGAGAAAGTTTTAGCGGCTCTCGTAGAGAGAGTTAGAAAAGCTTTGGAGGAGTTCACAGATGATAGCGGTACTCGGATGTCAGGGGTGTGGAACCTGCAGTAGAGTCTGCCCAACCGACGCGATAATCAGAGAGGGAGGCAAGGTCGTAAGAATAGACCAGAGCAAATGCAAGGAGTGTTACGAGTGTGTGAAAGCATGCCCGTACGGGGCGCTCATAGTTATGGACTGAGCTTCGATGAAATAATCAAGCTTCTCGGTGGAGATGATGAGAGTAGAAAGGCAGTTGTACTGCTTAGAAAGTACTGGAAGAAAGGTAGAATTCCGAAAGATGAGCTCGACGTTGAAACTGCCTTAACTCTTGATTACTTTAGGCTTGCACTTCCGGTAAGCTCTTTTCACGATTCCCTCTCCTGGAAAATGCGATTTTTTGCAGTTGAAGATATGGAAATACCATACATAGTGAGATTTTTCATAGAGGACGTCGAGAAAGGACGGGGAGACTGGAGAAAAACTGTGGAAAGATATTTCAAAGCGATTGGTGAGGAAAGGGCTGAGGAGTTTGCCAAAATTTTCGAAGAAATGGTTGATAGGAGTAAGAACCTCATAATCTGCGGGGAGGACATAGTGGACATCTCGATGAAGTACGGAAGAGATGGCGGAGTTGTAATAGCCGAGATGAAGGGAGCGGGTTTGATAAGCCCAACGGTCGGATGCGGTGCTTTTGGGAGAGCTAAGGCACCACTTTATGAGATAAACAGGTTTTTTGCAATGCTCTTGGAGAATCAGCGTAGTTAGAATTCCATTTTACTGACATCCCTACACAACACCTTTAAATTTGGTGAGTTTTAAGACAAGTTTGTGAAACTGATTGCGATTTCAGTGTACGGAGAAGACAAGCCCGGAATAGTTTACAGAATATCAAAGGCTCTCGCTGATTGCGGAGCAAACATAGTGGACATTGAGCAGACCGTTTTGCAGGGGATGTTTGTCATGTTCATCGTGGCTGAGGTCGAGAATGAAAGCTGTGTGAGGAAGGAGGTACAGAAAGCTGCTGAAGATGTGGGAGTAAACGTCAGCCTCACGCCCTTCCAGAGGAAAGAAGAGGATGAGAAAAACCTGTACGTCGTCACAATTCTTGGCAAAGATAGAGTAGGAATAATGAGGGATATCACAAAAATTTTCCTCGACTTTGGCATAAACATTGAGAAAACAACGCTCACAGCAAGAGAGGAGCTTATTTCAATTGAGTTCCTCGTTGATCTGGGAAACAAGGATGCTGCGGAAGTAAGGAGGAGATTGAGAGGCGAGGCTGAAAGACTCGGACTCGATTTGGTGATGCAGCCCTATTCTACCTTCAGGAGAGAGAAAAGGCTGATCGTCTTCGACATGGACTCAACGCTCGTTGAGGCTGAGATAATTGACGAGCTTGCCAGAGAAGCTGGTGTGGGGGAGGAAGTTTCCAAGCTGACAGAGAGGGCTATGAGGGGTGAAATAGGGTTTAAAGAGGCACTTGAGGAGAGAGTCAAGCTTTTGAGGGGTCTGCCGGTGGAGGTGCTTGAGAAAATATACTCCAGAATAAAGCTGACGGAAGGTGCCAAGGAGCTTGTTAGGAGCTTGAAAGAGGCTGGTTACAAAGTTGCGGTGGTTAGCGGAGGTTTCAGCTACTTTACCGACAGACTTAAAGAGGAACTCGGCCTTGATTATGCATTTGGAAATGAGCTTGAAGTAGAGAACGGAAGGCTCACGGGCAGAATTAAAGGGAGAATTATTGATGCGAAAGAGAAGGCAAGGATTGTGGAGGAGATAGCGAAAAAGGAAGGTATCAGCCCGGAAAACGTTGTTGCAGTGGGTGATGGCGCTAACGACAGACTTATGATAGAAAAAGCCGGATTGGGGATAGCCTTCAACGCCAAGGAGGTGCTGAAGGAGGTGGCTGACGGAAGCATCTCCAAGGAGAACCTTGTTGGGCTTGCGAGTGTTCTCAAGCTGCCAGCGGAGTTTAAAAAGAGAGTATAATAGAGTATAATGAAATCCGTTCTTGTGATTTACCTACTTACGCTCGGAGTGAAGATTTATGCCTACCACGTTTCGGGATTTACCGCAATACTTGGTGATGCTTTCCATTCAGTAATCGACATAACAATGATTTTAATTCTAATCTTCTCCGAAAGGTTTTCGAGGAAGGCGGGCGATAAAACTCATCCATTCGGCCATGAACTGGCAAAGAATGTTGCTTCACTTGTGGTCGGTGTCGGATTCATCACATTCATGTTCTTTGAGCTGATGAAAGAAGGAATCCTGAAGATTTTAAACCCCTCTTCAGCATACAAGAACTTCGAGGTTGCTATAGGTGCAGAGGTTGTTGTTCTGCTTCTGCTACTCTTAGCTGCTGGTATATCCGCAAGGAGGAGTGGGATTTTAAACAGAACATTGCTTGTCGAAAGTCTGAACGACTCGCTATCAACGGTGGCTGCAATTCTTGGCGTAACTCTGGTTTGGGCCGGATACACCATTTTTGATGGTGTTGCCACCATTTTGATTGCCTTAATAATCTTCTACAACTCATTTGAACTCGTTAAAGAAAATGCCAGAGTGCTCCTCGGAATGTCCCCATCGGATGAGTTCTACCAGAGCGTTGAGGACACATGTATGAAAATAGACCGTGTTGAAGGGATTCACGATATGGTTGGAGTATATACAGGAGAAGATTCAGTCCATCTCGACATGCATGTGACTGTTGACGGAAGTATGACTGTAAACGAGGCAGACAAACTTTCATTCGAGATAGCTCAGGCCATAATGGACAAGCATCCTGAAGTCAAGCACGTTTCAATCCACTTCTGCCCGCACAAAGGTGAGAGGAGAAAAATATACACTTCCGAAGACGTTTTCAGTTTACGAGGGGGCAGAAGAGAGGATGTCTGAAGTAGAAAAAGAAGTAAAAATGGATTAACTCAAAAACCTCTCCAACCTTCTCAAAAACTCTGATATCCTCTCCCGCGAGGTGGCGTAGCTGAGCCTCACCCAGCTCTTGTATGCAACACCAAATGCTGAACCAGGTGTTAATGCAACGTACTCTCTCTTCAGAAACTCCTCGCAGAACTCGTTGCTGTCTCTCCTGACATCCATGAAGATGTAAAACGCACCTTTTGGCGGAGCGTAGTTTATTCCAAGCTCGTCAAGCTTCGTCATTATCATGTCCCTTCTCGCCCTAAACTCCTTTACAATATCATTTATGAAGCTCTGGTCACCCTTTAATGCAGCTACACCAGCGTACTGGACGAATGACGTGGGATGACTCACAGAATGACTCTGCATGCGGTTCATCAGCTTGATTATCCACTCAGGAGCTGCTGCATAACCAAGTCTCCAGCCAGTCATTGAGTAAGTTTTTGAGAAGCCGTTGATGGTTATCGTCCTCTCAAGCATTCCATCCATAGCTGCAAGGCTGTAATGCTCACCCTCGAAGATTATTTTTTCATATATCTCATCTGACATGACAAGCAAATCCCTGTCAACTGCCAGATCCCTTACCTTCTTGAGGAACTCCTTTGGATACACAACACCGAGCGGGTTGCTTGGAGTGTTTATAACAATCATCTTCGTGTTTGAGGTTATGTAGTCCTCAATCGGAGCATCCTCAAAACCTTCTTCGTGCGGCACCCACACTGGTTTTGCTCCGGCCATCAGTATGCAGGCCTCGTAACTCACCCATGAGGGGTCGAGCAAGATGACTTCATCACCTTCTTGCAGAAGGCACATCATTGCCTCAAAGATCGCATACTTTGCCCCCGGAGTCACTATTATATTATCCGCAGAAACTTCAATGCCATTCTCATTCCTCAGCTTCTCAACGATGGCATCAATCAGCTCCGGGACACCTTTCGTTGGAGTGTAGAAAACCTTTCCCTCTTTCATCGCCTTGTAAGCGGCTTCGATGATGAAATCTGGGGTGGGGAAGTCGGGCTCCCCAACACTCATGTCGACTACGTCCTTCCCCTCTCTCTTCAGCTCCTTTGCCATCGTTGATACTCTCAGCGTTGCGGAGGGCTGAACTACCTCAATCCTGTTAGCTCCTCTCTGCATCATACTCCTTCAGCCTCTTTACGAGCTTGACAGCAGCTTCAACCGCCCTCTTGGCGTAGTCAACCCTCTCGGTAGCTGCAATCCTGCCCATTCCAGGCCCGCTTATGCCGAGAGTGACGGGCTTGCCGTATTCAAGGCTCAAATCCATTATTTTTCTTGCCGCATGCTGGGCAACAATTTCGTCGTGCTCGGTCTCCCCCTCAATAACACAGCCTATGGCAACAACAGCGTCAACCTTCCCCTTTTCAAGCATCTTCTTTACGGCAATCGGAATGTCGAAGGTGCCGGGCACTCTGATGACCTCGCTGACCTCAGCCCCAAGAAACTCAGCATGCTCTTTACCGAGAATCTCCATCATGTATGTGATGTCCCTGTTGAACTCAGCCACGACCATTCCGAGTTTAACCTTCTCCATTTGAAACCACCTGTCATGAATCTCTTTGAGTTATATAATAATTTAGGGAATCGCATTGACTCGATTTATCACGGATAATAGAACTTCAAAAAATTTTAAAATCCTATGCAAAAAATTCGAATTATGGTCAGGCTTGACTTCATGAAAACCTTCATGGAGGTTGTTGAGTCGGGAAGCTTGAAGAAGGCTGCCAAAAACCTGGGAATGTCTGTCAGCTCCGTAAGCTTTCAGATTAACTCGGTAGAATCATTTTATGGTGCCAAACTGCTTGAAAGAGGGACTAACGGTGTAAAGCTGACTGATGAAGGGAAGATTGCTATTAAGAACATGGAATCCATTCTGAGCAGTGTTGAAGAGACGAGGAAGCTGATTTCAAACATTAGAGGTGATAAGATAACCATCGCCTCCGGAATGGTTGGGTTGAATATAGTCCACGCAATTCAAACTCTGCTCAAATCCAGCTACCCACAGCTTGAGGTCAATGTTGCTCTCAGAGGGGCGCATGAATGCGTTAAAGGTGTATTAAGTGGCGAGTTCGACTTTGCCATAGCCGGAGATATTCTCGACGAATACCTGGAGTTCGACAGGCTTAACTGCGATATCCTCGGCGAAGACCACCTCGTTTTGATCACACCACCAGATCATGAGCTTGCTGAGAAGTCTATTGTCACGCTGGAAGATGTTACAAAATATCCGATAGTAATGCTGAACGATAACTATGGGATTACCACAAGCACAAAAAAAGCTCTGATATCGAGCGGTGTGAAGCTCAGCGAGCTGAATATTGCCTATACGGTTAGCGATTTCTACTCAAAGATAAACGCGGTCAGCAGCGGTATTGGAATATCCATAACGTCCTTCATAGCCGCATGCAAGGCGTGTGAGGTTGGGTTAATCAAGATGAGGAAAATCGAAGGCTTTAAATCCAAGAGAAACATTTACTTCGTCTCCTCAAAGCTTTCTCTTGAGAGTAAAAAGATGAGAGAGTACTACGAATTCATTCTGGCCAAGGGAAGGCAGCTTTTCGAGGATTTTGCAACGCAGTGCAGATGTTTTGAATAATTCTAAAATTTCGAATATTTTGAAAAAGATTTCACTATCTTTTCTTTATTGATTCAAATACTTTCTTCCAGTTAACAAATTTTTAAGAAAATTTAGTCTTTTAATTAAAAGCCGATTTTCGGTAAGCAAAAACTCCGTAATTTCAAAAAATTTCGAAACATATTTAGAAAATTTCGAAAATTTTAAAAAGTGGCTGTCCAAGCGAGCTTTATGACGCAAGAGGTGGTGCTGGATACGGAGACTCTTCTGAACGACAGGAAGTTTGCAGAAACAATGCTGTTGAAGAGGGACAAGCAGGGACTGAGCAAGGCTGACATGGTCTTCATTCTGAGAAACTTGCTGAAACTAAAGTACTACCCGGTGGCAGTGAAATTCTTCTACGATGAGGGAGAAGTGGAGAAGTTCAAGGCGGAGCATGAATACTTGGTAGCGTGCAATCCGTTTACGTTCTGCCATTTCTCAGCAGCCTCAAGGCAGCGCGGCGATGTCTTGCTTGGAGATAAGAGAACTCTGGGATGCAGTAACGCTCGATATCTGTTTGGATGGAAGGACTTAGATGAGCAGGAGATTAAGAGCCACGTAAAGTACGTAAGGGACAGAGAACAGGCGGAGAAATTCGTGAAAACAAAACCAAGACTTCCTGAAGGGCTGGTGGCCTTCGCTACTGCACCTCTGCACAAGGCAAAGTTTGAGCCAGACTTGATCCACATAATCTGCGACGTTCTGCAGAGCTACCACATCTACAACGACTGGGCTTCTGCGATGGATGTGCACCCCGTCCAGCCTAACCTGATGATGAACTCAGCGGTGTGCGGAGGGGCTGTTTGGACGTACAACAACAGGAAGATCAACGTTGTGCCGATGTGCAGCAGCAGCTACACTTCAGGCAAGACCGAGCAGGGAGAGATAAACGTTTACGTCCCGTGGGAGCAGTTCGAGCCTTACATAGTCAGACTGCTTGAGAGAACGGCAAAGTACGGTGGTGCGAGCTTTCCGAGAACCGGTGAAACATATCCGGGCTTCAATATATGCAAGCTTTGCAACTTCCTGCTCTTCAGGAAGCCCAAAGAAGACGAATAAGGAGGTGGTGCTGTTTGATAGACGTAACATGGATGGAAATAGCGGGAGAGACAATAAAAATAAACGCAGTCGTTTATCTGCTGTGGTGTATTTGGGTTGGCTGGATTTTCTCCACTGTTGGAGCATTCGGAGGCATTATGGCTGGTGTTGGGCACATTTCAATTCTCGGCATCGGTAACTGGGCGAGCAAGCTGAAAGGTAAGAGCATCAGCATTGGAATGTACAATGATGCTGGAAAATACCTCACAGACCACATAAGATTCTCGAACACCGCAATAACTTGGCTCAACTCCCTCTCAAGCACAATAAACTGGTACACACAGAAGAGGCTCGTCTGGCCTGCTGCCATTGCAATGGGTCTCGGAATGGTCATTGGTGCGCAGGTTGCAGTTTGGGGAACCGGCGGGAAGCTTGGAGTTGCTCTCTACAAAGGTCTCTTCGGACTCTGCACATGGGCCGTTTCCTTCTACATGTTCTACCAGATAACTCCCAGGGCTAAAGCATCGAAGTCAAAGGGAAGAGAGGCCGCAAAGAGGTTCCAGCAGAGAGTTGAGGAGCTCAGAAAGAGTGGAAGGTTGCATGAGCTTGAAGGTATTACCAACGTAAAGTACTCGCTCAGCAAAGTCGAGTTTGATTTCTTTGGTGAGCACTTCGTGGCTAAAAACTACCTGCCGTTCTTCTACGGACTCCTCATCGGATTCATAGCCGCGTTGATCGGTGTCGGTGGAGGGTTCATGATCGTTCCGTTCTTCACCGCTCTTGGATGGCCTATGTACATCACTCCAGCAGTCTCAGCTTTAACAGTCTTCCTCAACCAGTGCTCGGCACTTGCGGGATGGTTGGCTAGAGGAGTTCAGTTCGTGTGGCCAATCGTGATCGGTTGGGCTGGCATTCTGATAGGCAGCTACATCGGGCCAAGGACGCAGAAGTACCTGCCGATGGACGTGCTGTTCGCAATGTTCGGCGCTCTGGCGTTCTACGTTGGAACGAGATACATTGCCGCAGGATTCTTTGGAATCCATCTCCCGCCGTAAGCATGAACCCGCCTTTTCTTTACTTTTTTATTGCCGCAACTGCAGCGGCTGTTGTTTTGACGGAGCGCCTGGAATCCTTACTCCTTAATAAGTTCTTCAAAGGATTTGTAGATGAAATTAAGAGGGCAGAAGCTGAGCTGAACGAGTACTACGCTCTGTCCATTCTTGCAATAGCCATGAACGACAGGGAGGCTTACGAGGGGTTCCAGAGGATGGCGAACGAGAAGTACTGGCCCCTGTTTTTCAGGAAAATGATGTTTTCCACATCCCTCTTCTTCTTGCTTTTGACACCCTACATGCTCCTGACAACCTTTTTCATAGACCCTCAGGCTTTTTCCTACATAATGTTCATCGCCATTGCCTACTTCACCGCAAGGCTTGGATTGAGCTTTGTCATCGACAGCTTCAATGCGTGGAAGAAGGCAAAGGAAACACGTAGAAATTTTGGTTAACTGTTGATGCTCATAATAACTTTTAATTCTAACAGTACGAAAAGTTTTTTAGAAGATAATGATAAATGTGTTTGATGGCCAACGCCGCTGACTTCGCCAACGTTCTAATGCAGCTTGTTCTGACCAATTTCGAGCTGCTTATGAATTCCTTCAGGCTGCTGCTCAACAATTCAGTTGATGTTGCCGCTATATGGAATGTGTCAATTCACGCAGCCGGATTTGGTTACTGGTTCACCAAACCTTTTGTGGGGGATGGTGGCTCTCTGGACGTTGCGAGCAGAAATGTTTCGGCGATGAAAAACATAAGTTACGCGATAAACTACATAGGAGGTAATGCCGAAACGATTTTTGGTAATGAGACCGGCCAGAAAGGCCTCTCTGCCGTTATGAGGCACTTTGTTGAGATGATTGATGAAGATTTTGCCGTGAAAGTGTGGGAGATGGCAAGAACCGGTGTGGAGGTTGGGATGAGGATGCTGGAAAATATTAATGCGACACTGAGGTGATTGTATGGCAATAGCAAGTGCAACAGACTTTGCGCTCAATGCGATTCTCAACCCAATATCAGACTTCTATGTCCTGATTTACGGACTTCTTGAGCCAATAAATAAGCATTTGATTCCTGAGCACACAGACTTCATCTACGGCCAGCTTTCAGTTTTACTCTGGGGAACCAAGTTTCTCGCTGCAATTATGGGTGTTACTGCCGACAATACAACTGTTTTGTCCAATTTCACGGATTTTCTCAATACATTGTCCGAAAACTCATACCACTTCTTCGGTACCGCTGAAGGAAACAGCGGGATGGCCTACATTGCGAAGCACTCCTACATTGAGCTGACGCAGAACAAGCAGCTTTCAGAGAAAATGGCGGTAGGTTTTGCGAGGACGCTCAATAATACAATAATCTACTTCGTAAAGGCTTTAGAATACCTGTGAGGTGATGAGATGCCTACAGTGTCCGAGCTTGGCGGTGTAATGCTCCAGGGACTTTCCGCACTTCTCAGAGCCCTGGGTGACTTCTTCATCTATCTAAAGTACGTGGGGAACAACGAGACAGCTGTCAACTCCTCAAGGGGAAGCTACCAGAGCTTCTGGGAGATATGGTACCATGTTGATGCAGCAATTTCATGGTTCAGAAAACTCCTTTTCGATGAAAGCGGTTTTATCTGGCAGATAAACCACAATTCCACTCTTGAGAACGAATTCGCTGAAGTGGTGGAAGTGGCTGCGAAGAACGGGACTTACATATTCGGTGATGTTTCGGGGAATTACGGAAATGCCTTTTTGCTGAAGGCCATGACTGTAAACGTCTCAAACAATCCGGAGTTCGTGTCCAACTTGTATTATGCCGCAAAACACCTAGTGATTCTAGTGTCAGACGCCCTCAAGGTTTTTCCGGGCTATTTTCCGGGGTGATAAAAAATGCCGCTGGACGTCTGGATGGCTTTCTCGTACTTCATAGAATTCTTCCAGAGTCTTTTCATGCTCAACGCAGAGATTTTCAGAATTATTGCCGAAAACGATACCATTGCTAATAAAACTGCTGAAAACATTTACTACCTCTCAGGCTTTTTGAAGTACTTCTCTGAGGGTTTCAGGGATACAGTGAATGTCGTGGCAGCAAATGATACGCTGATGAGATACAGTGTAGGTATCTGGCAGAAGGTTGCAGGGAACGCCACGTACGTTTTTGGGGATGATGATGCTCAGTGGGGTATTGCATACATATGGAGGAAAGCGTATGAGTGCATTCAGGCTGGAGGTTACTGCGAGGCGCAGGCTCCAAGCCTGACATACCACGCACTGCAGTTCTTCAAGTGGATGTTTGCCGCTTTAGCGAAAATTGGGCAGAAACTTTCTCTGGTTTACACATAGTCGTAAAAAAATTAGATTAGTTGAGACCTAAAATTGCACCCAGAAGCTTTCCAAGAGGCGACAGCAACCAGTTCAGAAAGTCTACCAGCCAAGCTGGAATGTTTAGGGACAACGTATGTCCGAAAATATCAACCGTTATTAATAACGAGTTCAAACTCATAAAATTAGCACAATTATCCCTGTATTTAAGTTTTTTGATTATATACACATAAACATTATCATTATAATAGACAGTACTTCGCTTCTATAGATTTGCTATTAGGTAATTGGGTATGTCCACATTACCAAAACCTATAAATCTAAAACATAACACTAAAATAT
>NZ_JACDNT010000023.1 GCF_017656475.1 Archaeoglobus sp. | reverse complement strand
GATGGTCTTCCTCCACCAAACTCCGGAATTAAGCCCTTGTAACCTCTGGAATTCCACCTTTTAAGCCATGCGTAGCCTGTTGCTTTAGTAACTCCTACCAAGTTGGCTGCCTCTTCAACACTCATTCCTCTGTAAAGGTGTCTTACGAAGTACAGTCTTTTGAGAACTCTAGTATCTTTTTCGAGCTTTTTAATCCTTTTATCGAGCTCTTCTGCTGGCATATGTTTCACAACTTCGTAGATTCGCTTTCTGCCCATGCAGCTGGTCTGTTATTTTTGGTATAAATAGTTTTGCTCAAAACCATAATCTCACAATTACGAATAGTTACTCTAGAACTGAGGAAGAAATACCTCTCCTCTTTGGATCTCTCATGACAGAAGAAGGATTTATAGTAAATTACGATAAAAGTACCTTGGAGTGTCCTAATTGGGGAGATATCCTTCCGAGAGATAATATTTCTTGTGAACTGCGAATTGGAGGAATGCCTAAAGACTGGAAACCTGTTGAAGCAGATCTAGGATGTCATTGGGGTGATATAGAAGGAATTCTATTGCTAGATTAGATATTTTTGAGTTACTCCTTTAACTATCACCTTATCTCCCTCGAACATGTTGATTTTGAAAAAGTGAAACAATTTTTTATTTTTTCTTTATAAAATCCTGTATGTATAACAGAGCCGAGACTTGACCACGAATATTCAAAAGAACAGTCATTTTTACTTACTCAGCCTGACAAAACCCCCATCTCTAAGGGCTGTGACCATAAACCTCGTGAGCAGAAGATTTTTTCCCTGAAAGGCCTTTGCGCTACCCACAGCGATAAACTTCTTTCTGGCCCTCGTTAAGGCGACGTTAAAGAGCCTTTTCTCTGAGGCAAAGTACGGGTTTCTGGTTGCGGTAATTGAGTAGATCACAACATCCTTCTCTCTTCCCTGGTAGCTGTGAACCGTGCTGACCTCGACCTTCAAACCAAACTCGGTAAGTATGTTTCTTATAAGCTCAGCCTGCTTGACGTAAGGTGTTATAACTCCGATGTTCTCCTCTCCAATGCACTCAGCAAGCTCCTCGGCAATAATCGCAACAACCTCTGCCTCTTCCTCATTTATTTTCGACTTTCCTGCTTTCTTCTCAGCACCGTTGCAGTCGATGAAAACCAAAGGTTTCTCTGGATCCCCTACTGCAGGGATGGTTGTCTTGCACGGCTCAATTTTAATGTCATAGCATTTCTCATCTATTTCTAGGAATCCATAAACGTGCTTTGCAGCAAACTCAGCTATCTTCGCATTGCTTCTGTAGTGCCTCCTCAGCCATAGATTCTTGCTGTAGATTTTGCTGAGAAAGTTGTAGGCACTGAACTTCACCGCCTTTTGCCCGCCCACTTCATAGACAGGAGGTAACTGGTATGGATCTCCAACAACCACAGCCTTATCCGCTTTTTCCAGTGCCAGCAGAGCGACGGAGATGCATGTGTTACTCGCCTCGTCTATTATGACCGTATCAAAGTCGTAGTTCTTCACAGCACTCATCATTCCCTTCAAAATCGTCGAGCCTACTGCGATTCTCCCCTTCCTGATCATGTCGTTTTGAATCCTCGCAATCTCCCTGTAAGCCTCTGCAACCTTCGATGCGTACTCTCTGTAGTCGGAGAACCTTATCCGGGACAGCAGGTTGTACTCAACGCTGTGCTTTCTCACACCGTCGGTTATCTTCGACGGATGACCAACTCTGAGCGCTTTGTCCAGCTTTTCAAGGACGTTGTCAACTGCAATGTTTGTGTTAGAAGTTACCCAGACTCTCTCCTCTTCCGAGAGCTTCTTTGCAGCCTCTGCAATAAATGTCGTTTTACCGCTACCCGGCGGGCCGATAACAAGCAGAATCTCTCCCTCATCGAGTGAGCAGGTTGCCAAGTAGCATTTTCTCTGCCATTTGTCGAGGTATTCCGGCGCTTCAAGATTTCTGAGCTCACCGCTCCAGTAGCTGAAGTCAAGAATTTCCTCTGCTCTTTCAGCAGCCTCCTTCCTGAGCATTATGCTGAGAACGTTCTCCGCCTCAACGATTGCGTCACCCTCGAACTCCTCAACTTCTTTCACGGCGAGCAGGTAGGAGTTCCCGTACCTTCTCGCGTCAACAACCCAGCCAACTGGATAGACTGCGTCATCCTCAACCTCTGCAACAGCACTTCCAGCCTTTATTAAGCCTGACGAGCGCAGGACAGCTATCTCTCCTCTCCTCGCAAGTAGCTCGGCCGAGAAGATGTCTCTTTTTAGCATTTTCTGTGTTGCCTTCCTCTCTATTCTGTCCAGAATCTCAACAAGCTCCTCAATCATACGAGGTTCGTCAAATACTTCTCGGCAATTTCCGTCGCTCTCTTCATCTCTTCAGGGGTTAGTCTCCTTGCTATCTCCGGATACTCCCACGCCTTAAAAGTCGGATAGTACTGGAACATCAGGTTGAACCTCGTTTCCATGCCGAGGTTCTCCGCAACCCACTTCACTATCCTCTCCGTGCAGCAATCAATGTGGTTGGGCATCACGAGGTGCCTTATGAGCAGCTCCCCGTTATCCCTGGATTTCAAAAAGTTTCTCGTTACAACTTCCCAGTAATTTGGAACTTTGGAATATTTCTTGGCGCATTCGTTGTTTCCGTACTTGAAATCTCCCAGCCAGACATCAACAAAGTCCTCAATTATCTCCCCAAGCTCCTTACTGTGGTACATGTTCGAGTTCCACACCACCGGAACGTTCGACTCAACATGAACCAGAATTTCTGCAATCGTGTGGGCGTGCTGGTCAGGATTTCCACCGACGAAGTTGACGTTTTTACTTCCCTGTCTCCTCCTGACGTCGATGATGTAGGCAAGCTCTTTCGGATCGACTATGTAATCGTCCTCATACACGATATCGTAGTTCTGGCAAAAGACACACGCAAACGTGCAGCGGTTGAAGAAAATCGTGTGGGATGGGATTAGCTCAGGCTCTTCTCCAACGTGTAGAAACTCGCTGCTGAAGTAACTCGTAACACCACACTTGCAGAAACCCTTCTTTTCGTACCTGTTCACGTCACACCTGCGCTCGCAGAAGTTGCAGTTCTTCAGCATTTCATACAATATGTCTTTCTTCAGGTGCAAGAAGGAATACTGAGGGCTTTCCTCCGGGACTTCTCCGCTCTGGAGAATTTTTTTGAATTCTCTTTTCAGCTTGCTGTGGATTTTCAGCATTTCATCCAGACTTTCCAGAGTTTCAGCCTCCTCTGCACCGATTCGCTTGGCTATCTGGAATTTAGCCAGCGCCTCTTCTCTGTTTATTGCCTCGTACCTTTCAAGACCCTTCACCAGAAGAATTTTTGTGAGAGATTAAATAATGGTTTTTGTGGTGTGATTGGTTTTTATGTTTTGAGGAGCAGTTTGAATTTAGAACTTAGGAAACAACTGATATCTTAGGAATTTTGAAGCAAACGTTCCCTGTTGATTAGCGAATTTAAAAATCAGCATTTTTTCCATTAAATACGCATCTGCAGTACTAACGAACGCAATCAGATTTTCCCACATTTCGAGCAACTTTTCTTTTCCAAATTGTTTAAATTTTTTGGGTATAACACCAATGAACTATTGAATTGCGAAGGTCAATCATGTCTGCGACCTTTCCAAAAATCAGACGTCTATCCTGCATCAATGAAAAGCATCGCTGTATCTCTAAAATACTTCTCCATCGCAGTTCTCGCAGTTGTCCTTGCAGCTTTAATACCTTCAATCAGGCGGATTTCGGAAAGGGATCTCGCAAAGGTTACAAAGGAGGTTATCAGTTAATTCACAACCTGAAGCCGCTTGATCTTGCCTTTTCAAATTCGACTCTCAGCTTTTCAAGTAAACTCTCTTCCACGTAGGGAATTATAGCCCCACACTTCATGCAGAGCCATGGATAGGCTTCAACTCCTTTACCAAGCTTTGCCAGACCCTTCTCCCATGGCGCTTTCCAGAAGTACCTCGCATAACCGGCATTTCTCGTTCTGCTTTTCACCATCTCTCCCCCACATAGGGGACACTTTCTCTCCATGCCATATATTCTCCAGTAGCATTTATTAAATTTTGGAACCAGATTCAATTATGGACTTGCCTGAGCTCATTGATGAGGCCACTTCAATGATGCCCAAGGAGAGGATGGTTATTATTGAAGAAGATGTCATAACTGTGATTGGTGACACCCACGCTGACTTAGAAGCACTGAAAATAATTGAGAAAGAGATAGAGGGTTTTGCGGTATTCCTTGGGGATTACGCGGACAGAGGTGACTATCCTGCTGAATGCTACGAGAAGGTTCTAAGGCTTTTCCTTGACGGCAAAGCTCTGCTTCTACGAGGGAACCATGAGAGTACTGGTGTGTATCCGCACCAGCTTCCCTACCAGTTGAGAGAAAAATTTGGAGAGCAGGGTGAGGAAGTTTACGAGAGCCTTGTCAGGATGTGGAAGAGGATGCCCCTATCTGCAATTGTCGAGGGGAAAGTTTGGATGGCGCATGGGGGTGTGCCGACAAAGCAGTGCAGAATTGATTTAGAAGGCATATCGCGAAAGGAAATCAAGCATCCCGATGACCTTACGGCTCTCGAGATTATGTGGAACGACCCGTGGGAAAGGGAGGAGTGTGGGGAGAACTACAACAGGGGTGTGATGTACTTTTTTGGGACAAAAGCGTCCGATATGCTTTTGGAGGAGTTGGGTGTCAGGGTTGTGATCAGGTCACATGAACCTCAGAAGGTTCTGAAGGTCGAGCAGAACGGGAGGGTTGTAACAGTCGGTTCATGTGCTGAACCCTACTCCATATCAGAGTTTGCTCTGTTGAAGATTGACTTCTCGCATGATTTTAAAAGTGGATTTGATCTGGTTAGAAAATTTGGCTATGTTTATAATGTATAATTTTTTTATGTTTTAAGCCAAAATGTATCGATTTAGTAAAATTTATTAGTGAGTGGCTTTGACTTCGGCACATGAACATCGATACACTGATAATTGCTGTTGCCGGTCTTTTCGCCGTTGCATCGTCTGTCGGTGTTCTGCTGACGAAAGATAACTTTTACGCAGCACTGTATATGTCAGTGACAATGCTTTTCGTGGCAGCGATTTACGCAGCGTTCAACATCCAGCCAGTGGTCGTGATAATTGCTTTGATTTTCGTTGGTGCAGTTGGTATAGTAACGGTGGCTATAGCTGCCACCTACAGAGCAAGAGTTTCAAGGAAGGTCAATATTTTCTGGGTTGTACCGGTCATAGTGGTGTTTGCGATTCTGGCTTTGGCATACACAAGTCTGGCTGTGGAGAGCATTGAAGTTGTTAATCCAGAAGTCTTTGCAGCAGTAGCGACTGACTACTTCTTCGTCATCGCATTTCTCTTTGCACTGGTTGTTTTGATGATGCTTTCGGCAATAAAACTCGCACGGAGGGTTGACCTGTGATAGGACCTGATGTATCAAACCTTGCTGTGATTTTGATAACCTCAGGAGCAATTCTGCTGGTGGCATATCTAACAGCAATTTCCGCTAAGGACGTGATTCGCCTTTTGATCAGCCTTGAACTCATGTTTGCGGCAGTGTTCCTCGCAATAATCCCTCTCTTCTCGATCAACCCACCAATGGCCTATGCCGTAGCTATAATAACAGCGTTCACGAGCAGCACAGAACTCCTTGTTCTTGTGACGGCCATAATACTGCTTGACAGGAGGAAGAAGGGAATTGGTGTGGATAAGGTGGCTGTAGGGGGGGATAGCCTATGAGCGCCGAAGTTTTGGTAATTTCGCTTCTCATTCCTCTGATTGTCACCTTCATTTTGCCAGCTTTCAGACCAAAAGCTGCAACATGGATTTCAGCCATCTCTTTTCTGATTCCAATGGTTGTTACTCTTGGGTTGCTGCTAACGACGAAAGATTCCATAGTGGTACCTGTAATGGATCTGCCATCGCCTGTTGGCGAGTTTTACCTTCTCGCTGACCCGATAAGCAACGCCTTCGGTTTTACAATTTGCCTCGTTTCTGCGATGGTCGCTCTCTACTCATTGCCGTACATGAAGCACAGGTTCGAGGAAATGCTCCACGATGGTGAAATAAAAAGCATTGAGTGGGAGTTCAGGAAGTACTGGTTCCTCTACAACCTCTATGCAATGGCAATGCTCTGGCTCGTTTACGCTGGAAACTTCATTCTGCTGTACATATTCCTCGAGATCTCCCTTCTCGCCTCATTCCTGCTCATCTACATGTACGGCTACGGAAACAGGCAGTGGGTTGCTGTGCTCTACTTCGTGTGGACTCACATCGCGGGAGTTCTGGCGTTGCTGGGTATCCTGATGATAGGGTTCGAGAATGGCACCGCTGCATTCAACGCGGTAAAGGCTGTGGGCTTCACGGCGTGGTTGTTAATCTTCCTCGGAATGCTCGTTAAGCTTCCGGGTCTCGGGCCGCACATCTGGCTGCCATGGGCACATGCTGAAGCACCCACTCCGGTTAGCGCATTACTAAGCCCCCTCACGGTCGGTCTTGCTGGGTACGTCCTTCTGAGAGTTTACATGATCGACTCGTCCTTCATAGAACAGTACAGAGATATTATAATTGCATACGCCATAATCTCCAGCGTTTACGCTGGCTTTTCAGTGTTCAAGCAGAAGGACTACAAGAGGTTGCTTGCATATTCAACAGTCTCCCAGATGGGGTATGTGCTCATTGCCCTCTGCCTCGGCAGTTACGGACTGTTGGGTGTCGTGATTCAGTACATCAGCCACGCCTTCGGAAAGTCAATCTTGTTTATGACAGCAGGGGCAATTATAGCCTCATTCCACGGCCTCAGAGACATTAACAAAATGAGCGGAATGCACGAATACGTTCCGACAATCGCCAATGCTGCACTTCTCGGATTCATGACCCTCAGCGGCATTTTAACGATAGGTATGTTCGGGGAGTTCTACATTCTCGCAGGATTGACGAAGATTTACGGATTCAACCTTGCCATCATTCTCGCAGTGGTGTTGGTGTTTATTCTCTCCGGACTTTACAGCTTCTACACGATGAAGATAATCTACTACGGAACGCCTGCTGGTTATGAGAGGCCAAGGTTCAGCAGACTTCTCGACGCTCCGCTTTACGTTGTGGCGTTTTTCAGCGTTGCATTCATCTTCCCGCCGCTTGCAACTGCACTGCTTAGCGGGCTGAAATTTGTCCTCGGAATTGGAGGTGTTATGCCATGAGCGAAATGGTTGAGCTTCCGATGATGGCAGAACTGCTTGCCTTATTATTTTTCACACCCATCTTAGCGAGCTTTCCAATTGCGATAGCATGGGGAATGCACCCACGCCCCGATTGGGCGAGAAAGCTTCCGGTTCTGTCGGTTGCTGGTTTGTTTGTCTCACTATGCGTTGCACTCTACATTCTGTTTAACGTTGGAGAACTTTCGCCAGAGGCAGAGCCAATCAAATACACAATCCAGTGGCTTCCTGAGTTCAACATAAACTTCGTTTTCATCTTCGATTACCTCAGCAAGCTGATGGGTGCCTTGACTGCCGTGATAGCCTTCCTGATTGGAGTTTATGGGCTTGAATACATGAGAGACGACTACAGGCTCGGCTGGTACTGGTTCTTCTTCAACCTCTTCACGGCATCGATGCTTCTCGTTGTCTACAGTGACAACCTGCTTATGCTACTGATAGGCTGGGAAGGTCTGGGAATCGCCTCTTGGGGACTGATAGGACACTGGTTCAGAGATGATGATGAGCTGAGCTACGTCGGCATTCTCAAGAGAAAAGTTGCTGGTCTGAACATGTTCTGGTCCCCCAGCACGGGTGGGTGGAGAGCCATATCCACGATAAGAGTCGGCGACATGCCAATGTTCTTTGCAATAGGTGCTCTGTTTGCCCTCACAGGCACGCTAAACATAAGCGAGATTCCATGGGCAGGGCTGGAGGAGAAGATAGGTGTTGCTGGGGTTGTCATACTGCTTGTCGCCTTCCTGATGGGTCCGTTCACGAAATCAGCTCAGCTACCATTCAGCGAGTGGTTGATGACCGCAATGACAGGTCCGACAACCGTCAGTGCGCTGCTTCACTCTGCAACGATGGTAGCTGCAGGTACGTACCTCTTCATGAGGCTCAGCTGGTACATTCAGCCATGGGAATTGCACCTCGAAGGTTACGAGTACGTTTACGTCCTCGTACTATTCCTCGGCTTGATATCATCCCTTTACGCAGCCCTCGTGGCTACAAGCTCTCTCGAGAGGAAAGTTTTGCTGGCAGCCTCTACCATGTCCAGCCTTGGACTGATGTTTGCATCAGCAGCGGCAAGCTACTGGGTTGGAAAG
This sequence comes from Archaeoglobus sp., assembly GCF_017656475.1. Lineage (GTDB taxonomy): Archaea > Halobacteriota > Archaeoglobi > Archaeoglobales > Archaeoglobaceae > Archaeoglobus. Next base: position 22,311 of record NZ_JACDNT010000023.1, on the reverse strand, counting down.
TTTGCAGTGCTTGTGGCATTCTGGTACCTCATAACGCATGCATTTGCAAAGGCCTCACTCTTCCTTGTAGCTGGCCATCTTATTCACGAAACTCACGACAGGTTCCTCGGTGGTGATACCGAGGTGGCGAGAAAGCTTAAGTGGGCTTTCGTCGCCACGGTCATTGCGACGATATTCCTTTCGGGAATTCCGCCATTCACAGCCTACTGGGTCAAGTCAGGAATGGATGGAGTTCTGCACCACCTTGAGCACGAGTTTGGACTGCTACCTCTAGCACTGCTTGTGACAATATCAGCAATCTATTCAGGCTTCCTTGGAAAGTTCCTGAGCATGAACTTCTTCAAGGGTAAGAAGGTGCACCTTCACCTGCATGGTGGAGGAATAATGAGTGCAGCTTATCTTACAATGGTTTCCATGCTCCTCGTAATTCTCGCAGCAATTCTAACATCTCCGGAGGAGCCGTTTTCAGAGTTCGTCGAAGAGGGATTGATGGCCTCGTCTTTCGCAGTGGGTATGATAGTTCTCGTAGCGTATGCATTCGGGTTCTTCAAACCACAGATTAAATCTCCATTGGGACAGTTCTTTGGAGACAGAATGTACATGATGTTCTTGAACGACTACATAGTTCCGAAAATTGGCTGGGCAATAGCAAAAGTCGTGGATTACGGTAACAGGCTAATAGACTTCACGTGCCATCAGGCAATTCCGGGAATGTTTGAAATTTACTCCTACGGCGTGAGATTCATCCAGAACGGAAAGCTTGAGAGGTATCTGCAGATTGTGGTCGGCTTCGTAATGCTGATTGTTGTTGTAGCAGTTGCAGCGGGGTGGATAGCATGATAGAGTTGCTTGCGTCGCTGATAATCCTCACAATTGGAGCAGCGCTGAGTTACAAGGATATCAGAATATCACTTGTAGCGAGCATAGTGGCTGTATTGGTAATGATGATAAGCGGAAATGCAGCTTACTCAGCTATGATTTTGTTCGTCGCACTTCTGAACATTTTCTCCCTCTATGCGATGAGGCAGAATCAGATAGCCGGTTTGGACTACGCTCTGGTTGCCATAATGGCGATAGCGACTCTTTACGTCTTCATGGTTGACAATCTTGCGATGATGCTTGTCCTGTTCATGGTCGTCTCAGCTCCAACATACCTGCTCGTCATGGTTAGCGACAAGAACCTGAACGTCGATGTGGGCATAAAGTACGTTACCTTCATGGTGATAGCCACAGTGCTCTTCATAATAGGAGCTGTACTGCTTTACTCTACCACGAATCCGCTAATCTACTCATTAGCTTTCTTGATGCTGATTATCGGTCTAAGCATGGAAGTCGGAGTAGCTCCGGTTCATGAGTGGGTTCCGGATGTCTTCGCCTCGGCAGATCCCATTCCCGTTTCAATAATAGCCTCGCTTGCAAAGTTTGTTCCGTTCATAATCGCCTACAAGATTATAGTTGCCACCGCAACGCCATCGCTATGGCCTCTTCTGGTAGTGGTTGGCCTTATAGCTGCAGCTTCGATGTTCGTTGGAAACATTGGTGCTTTGACGACAAATGAGCCGAGCAGAATTCTCGCTTACTCTACTGTTGCAAACATGGGTTACATCCTCGCCACGTTTGTTGCCGTAACTGCCGGAAAAGAGTATATTTACTTCGCAATTGCCGGAGGCTTGCTGCAGCTCTTCGTGAATTCATTCGGCAAGGTGGGTTACTTTGCAAGCATAAAGAGTGAAGGTACATCACCGATAACAGCATATCTGCTCACGTTCTCCTTCATCGGCCTGCCACCGCTTATGGGATTCTGGAGCAAGCTGTTCATAATCTACTCACTCGTCTACTCACAGTTCATCTGGCTCGCAGTCATTCTGGTGCTCAACTCCGCAATCTCAGTCCCATATTACATCAGGCTCGCAAGGCTACTCGGAACAGGCTGGAAGTTCAACCTGACGAGTGCAGTTGTGCTGTTCGCATCAATTGCAATGCTGATAACGCTAATACCGCCAATGTGGTTTGTGGATTTAGTTTCAATGATGAAGGGGGTGTAAAGCATGGCAATGCTTGAAAACACACTGGTTGTTGTTGTCGTGATTGCGGTCGCGCTGATAACAGACATTGCAGTCTTGGCTTTGGCCAAGATACTTCCAAGATACAGGCCGACTGAAGTAAAGGTTTCAAGGTTTGAAGCCGGTAACCCACCGGTAGGTTTGCAGAAGTGGACACTGCCGATGCAGTACATAGGGTTCATGATAATGTTCATGGCCTTTGAACCTATACTGGTCATCATACTGCTCCTTTCAGGAACACCAACGCTTGATGTAATCGCATTGACAATCCTCGCCTTCATCCTACTCCTTCCAGCACTGCATGTCGCTTACAACTATTCACTCGAAATTGCCAGGTTGAGAGGTGATATCAATGGATGAATTCATTGAATTTGTTAGAGGAGGGCCGCTCGGTCCTATTAAGAAATGGGGAACCAAGTGGAGCTTATGGCCAGTTCACCTCGTCACTGCATGCTGTGGTGCCGAACTCGCTCATGCATTTGCAGCTGGTTACGATGGAGAAAGAATAGGTGCCCTCAACTACGGTATCGCGAGGCAGACCAACCTCATAATTGTTGAAGGAGCCATCACAAGAAAGATGGCAAGAGTGTTGAGGATAACATGGGAACAGATGCCAGATCCAAAGTTCGTAATTGTGATGGGTGCTTGCGGTCTGCAGGGTGGAATTTTCTGGAACGGCTACCACCTGGTTAAGCCTTCTGACGTTGTTCCGGTTGATTTCTTCATTCCCGGCTGCCCTCCCACTCCTGAAGCATTGTTGAGGGGAATAAGGCAGCTCCAGTTCAAGATAGAAACAGGTGAGGCGAAGACCTCTGCAACTTTCCCCGAAATATCCTTGGAGGCTGGCAGGAAGCCGAGAGTTCTTCCAAGACCACCAAAGAAGATATCGAAAGCACCGGCGGTGATAGTGAACGCACCAAAGGAGGTTGATTGGGAGTTTGGCCAGAAGCTGGTTGAGGAGCTGAAAGCCAAAATTGAGGCGAAATCTGTTACAATAACGGGCAAAAACAGAATAGCTGTTAAGGTGGAGAGCGACAGCATTACTAAAACTGCGATTAGACTTAAGGAAATGGGCTTTGACCACATTAAGAACGTTAACGTTATTGACGTGCCGAACGAGGACAAGTTCATCGTGGAGTACCACTTCTCCAGCTACAGTGTTAAGGAGCTCATGCCTGTTATCGTTAACGTCTTTGCAGATATTCCAAGGGACAATCCGAAGGTGAAGAGCCTCGCAAACATGTTTCCGAGTGCAGACTACATGGAGAGGGAGATGTACGACTTCTTCGGTGTGATTTTCGAGGGAAATCCATGGATGGGCAGAAAGTTCCTTCTCGCCCCAGATGCTCCAGAGTTCCCGCTGAGGAAGGACTTCAAGCTTGAAGAGGAGGTTTACGTGAGGTGATGAACATGGACGAATACGTGCTTGACATCCCTGTAGAGCCGCCTAAAGAGCTAAGGTCTCTCTTCATCCCCATCCCGCCGGAGTATGTTGAGGATACCTACAAGAGCGACGACTTTCTGATCCTCGTAGGTCCACAGCATCCCGGTAGCGGACACATGAGGCTGATTGTAAGAGTTAAAGGAGACATAATTCAGGAAGTTATTCCCGATCCTGGATATGTCCACAGGTCGATGGAGAAGCTTGCAGAAAACAGGCTTTACATCCAGAACATTCCTCTCGTTGAGAGACCAGCAATAATGGACGCTCCCAACTTTAACCTCGGATATGTGAGGGCAATTGAAGAGGCTCTCGACGTAGAGGTTCCTGAGAGGGCAAAGTACATCAGGACGATGCTCGCTGAACTTGGGAGAGTGGGAACGCACCTCTATGATGCGGCAATACTGGCAGTTTTCATCGGCCATACAACTGGCTTCATGTATCCTTTTGCTCTCAGAGAGCTGATTTGTGAGGCTCTCGTGAGGCTGACGGGAGCAAGGTTCACCTCATCCTTCATAATTCCCGGAGGAGTGAGGAGGGATGCGGACGAATCAACGCTGAAGTGGATATACGACATGACTCTAGCAATGGAAAGGAGGTTGAAATCGTTTGAGAGGATATTCATCAATAATCCCACGGTCATAGCGAGGCTTCAGGATGTTGGCGTTCTGAGCAAGGAGGAAGCAATAAAGTACGGTGTTGTTGGACCATTCCTGAGGGCGAGCGGTGTTGAATACGATGTCAGAAAGGTAGAGCCGTACGAGGCTTACGACGACCTTGCGTGGGATATGCCAGTTTCGGATGCAGGAGACGGTTACGCAAGATTTCTGGTCAGAGTTAACGAAGTTGGTCAGAGTTTGAGCATAATCAGGCAGTGTATCAAGGAGATGCCAGAAGGAAGAGTTATCAGTGAGCAGATAGCTGAAAACGGAAATGACATCAGAGGTTCTTTCTACGACAGCCTTTCCAATATAGTCCTTCCATCTGGAGAGTACACCACGCTGACTGAGGGAGCGAGAGGGACTATAGTCTTCAGCATAGTGAGTGATGGGGAGTCTAATGTGCCATACAGACTCAGAATCGTCAGTCCCGGATGGCTTTACCTGAGAGGTTTCATGGAGTCCATGAAGGGAGAGAGGCTGGCTGACCTGCAGGCCATATACGGCAGCTTCGGATACTTCCCGCCGGAGGCGGATAGGTGAGGTGGTTGTGATGATGGATATAATCAATTATCTTTTTGAGACCTTCAGCTCGAACATGATGGACATTCCGCTGATAGCTCCAATCGTTGATTACCTCATGAAAATCCCGGTAATCAACGTTCTTGTTGCCCTAATACTCTGGAAACCTTTCTTTGCCGTCATAATAATGCCCGGACTCGGAGTTCTAGTACTCTACCTGCTCTACGTAGTATGGTACGAGAGGAAGCTCACCGCAAGAATCCAGTGGAGAGTCGGGCCGCTTGAAGTCGCAAGACCTATCAGAGGAGCCATCCAGGCCTTGGCGGACGGTATAAGATACTTCTTCCAGGAGGCAATTGTTCACAGGGAGGCTCATCGCCCGTACTACGTTCAGCTTCCGATTCTCGCCTTCATTCCTGTACTGCTGCCAATAATGTTCATACCCGCTGGTAGTGCTGTTGGAATCTATACGCCCTACTCAATTCAGCTAATCGTGACTTTCATCGCTCTAATCCCAATAACGATAGTTGCAATAGGATGGGCTGCCAACAGCAGGTTTGCCTACATCGGTTCAGTTAGAGAAGCTTTCATGTACTTTGCCTACGAGGTTCCGTTCATAATTGCCGTGATTTCGATGATATTCCTCTACGGCAGCGGTGATGCTTACGTTGCGGTGGAGAAGCAGTCCGCAATTCCGGGAGCGCTGCTAAATCCGATAGCGTTCATAGTTTACATAATTGCGATGCTCATGGCAACATCCCGTCTGCCCTTCGAGATTCCAGAAGCTGACCAGGAAATTGCCTTCGGCCCATTTGTTGAGTACTCAGGAATCCTCTTCGGCCTTGTGATGGTTCTGGCTTACGAGAAGCTGTACATTATGACTCTGCTGTTCACGATACTGTTCCTTGGAGGCTGGAGTGGACTTTACTGTCCACTGCTCGGTGATCTCAACGGGCCTTTATGGATGTTTATCAAGACGATTGTTGTGATCTCAATACTGGTCATTGTAAGGTCAATTTACGCCAGATACAGGCTTGACCAGGCACTCAGAATTGGCTGGACTTCAATGCTTGCCCTATCAATTGCAGCGCTGGTTGTTGGAGGAGCCTTAGGAGTGTGGTTGTCATGATCAGGCTGAGTAAGGTTAAAACAGACCCGGTTGAGAACCTCAAGAGGCATGCTGAAGCAATAGGAGAGGCTGTAAAGCAGGCCATCAAGCCTGACAGAGTCACGGTGGAGTATCCGAGAGAGAGGAGGAAGTATCCCGAGTGCTTCAGGGGATTCATCGTTTTTGATAAGGAGAAGTGCATAAGCTGTTTCCGCTGCGCTCAAATCTGTCCTGCAAATGCTATTCAGATGGAATACTTCGATAAAGCGTATCCTGGCATAGACTATGCGAAGTGCATCTTCTGCCACTTCTGTGTTGATAGCTGTCCCACAGGGGCTTTGAACACGAGCAAGGTTCACGATGTGGCATTCAAGTCGATGGATGAGATGAAGCTTAGTACCAAGCAGATTACCAAAGTTCCGGAAATTGTCAGGGAAGAGAAGCAGACCGTTGAATACTACGTTGACCGCAACGTCTGGAAGCTGGTCAGGAAGAAAGAACTCGACAGACTTGAAGTTCCGCCGAAACCCGTTAAAGTGAAGGAAAGGAAGGCCGCATGCACCGAACCAGAAAGCTGCCTGGGTTGCAGGCTCTGTGCCAACGTTTGCCCGCAAAATGCAATTAAAGTCGAAAAGTGTGAGGTCTCGATTGATGAGGAGGTTACCGGAACGGGGTGCATTCTTCAAATACAAACAGACCTCTGCACAGGATGCGGATTGTGCGTGAGACAGTGTCCGATGCAGATTCTCACGCTTGAAGAGGTGGGAGAATGATGATAACGAGGGAGTGGCAGTTCGCCCTTCCGGAGAAGAAGCACAAGAAAAAGTACTTCGGCAACCTGAAGGTAGAGGTTATCGACGCTGGCCTTTGCTGTCACTGCGCCGCATGCGCCTCAGTGTGTCCGGTTAATGGAATAACTGCAGGCGATGCTCCAATCGATTTTCCCAATTGGATTAAGGAGTGTGTTGATTGCGGAGCTTGCGTCAAAGTATGCCCGAGATGGGACTACACGCCGAAAAACGGACTTGGTGAGTACATTGAGGTTACTGCCGCGAGGTCAAAGAGGTTTGTCGGTCAGGACGGGGCGATGGTTACCGAGTTCACCGCATCAGCCCTTGAGATGGGTTTAATTGAGAGAGCGATTTTTGTTGCGAGAGACTCGAACTGGAGGACGAGGGTTGTTACGATAAAAACACCTGAGCAGCTCTACGACCGCAAAATCACCGGAACGAAGTACAGCTACGCTGACGTTCTGCCAGCTTTGAAGGATGCAGTGCTAAAGTCGGAAGCTGTAGGATTCGTCGGCACTCCCTGCATGGTTACGGCAGTGAGAAAGATGCAGCAGGCATTCAAGAAGTTCGAGAGGGTTAAGCTTGCAATAGGCCTCTTCTGCACAGAGAACTTCTACCATCACGACCTCTACAACTTTTTGTTGGAGAAAGCAAATGCGGATTTAAGGAACGCCGTTAAGACGGACATCAAGAAAGGGAAGTTCATCGTTGAAATGAAGGATGGCAGTAAGGTGAGAATTCCCGTCAAGGATTTTGAAGAGATAATCCCCTCAGGATGTAAAGTCTGTCAGGATTTTGCTGCAGTTGACAGCGATGTCAGCGTTGGGAGTGTTGGAAGCGCAAACGGATTCTCGACCGTGATGGTAAGGACAGAGGTCGCAAAGAGCGTCTTGGACTACATCAGGGAAAAGGATTATGCTGAGTTCAAGGAGCCAAAGCTAGAAGTAGTGCAGAAGCTCTGCGACCACAAGATAAAGATACACCCCTGGCCGCCAAAGAAAAAGGAAGAGAAGTCAGAGGAATAGCTAAGCAATTTTTCCCATTATTATTTCAAAAGCCTTTTTTTCCCTCTCGCTGCCACATTTTTCGGTAATCTCTTTGTAATAGTGGATTTTCTTTAAAAGCTCCTTTCTTTTCTCCGCATCCTTTATAGCCACGTATCTGGTGGCATGAACGAGAGCCTCTATTACCGCGTTAAACCCTCTGTTCACAGCTCTAACTCTTCCCCCAATAACACCACCATCCGTGAGTTTTAACACAGCAACTCCACCCTTTATTTCAGCTTTGAATCTGCACCACGCCATTGAGCCTTTTATGATTGGGGGGTTGAGGGAGGCAAAGAACTCCTCGCTCAAGTTTCCGAACGATGATGTGGCAAAGACAATTGGGTCATCTATTATGTTGGCGAAGAGTGCTCCTTTTCTTTCAAGGTTCGCTCTGGTTCTGTTTCTGTAAAGCTTAGCCCTTGCCGTACTCGAATCAGAATTTTCAACGATAATGCCTATCGGTGCGGTGTTCCAGCTACCATCCTCGTTCTCGGTTATTGCTATGATTTCGTTAATTCCATCTGTAAATCCACAATCCTGCAGCTTCATATCCTCCACCCCTCCGCAAGAGCGAGGTAAATGGATGATGCCGTTAAGTCAGCAATAGTTCCTGGATTCGCACCATCTTTAAGCAGCTTTTCGTCGAGCTCTCTCCTCTCATCATCCGTTTTGGCCTTTTTTGCCCATTCAGTGATTTTCTCAGCATACTCTCTCCCCAATTTGGCAATGATGAGCGGGTCAGGATACTTTGAAAGAAGGTAGTAGTAGAGCTCTATAACAGCCTTTTCTGTTTTTTCGAAGTTCAAAATGAACTCTGCCCCTTCGACGCTGATTCCGTAACCACCAACAAGCTCTCTGGCAATCAGGTTTTCTTCAGGAGCCATCTTCATCCAATCGTAGAGGTTTATACCTTTCTGCACTATCTCCCTCTCCGTTTCTTCGTCTCTCAGGTTAAGCTCCTCAGCTTCAACAACCCTCGCGTTGCATAGTCTGAAAGCGTTTAAAACGCTTAAACTGTCCTCGTAACCAGTATTTTTAAGTCTCTCCCTGGCTCTTTCAGCAATATCAGCCATATCTCCTGCATCCCATGAAGCGACAAGCGGGACTAGGAGAAGGAATGCTCCAAAATGAACGTTCTCTGCCTTATGCCACTTCATGCTCTCTTTTATAGCCATCAACACGCCGTCACCAATCCTCCTTTTTTCCGCAACTTCGAGAAATGCCGGAAAAGCACCGGCTGCTGAAGCGAGGAAGTGCTCGAATCTCAGGTCTTTGAAGTCATGCTCCCTGTCAACATTACCCGCTTTCGGATTTCCGGAGACCTCAAGGAGCAGAGAAAGGCATGCTGCGACTGCTGCCTCAATCGGACTTTTGAGCATGGTCAACCTTTTTCCCCACACCAAAAATTATTTTCTCTCCAGACTACGACGTCAAAAAAACCTAAAATTAATTTACCAGTTCGCAACATTAAAACATGAGACTTCACGAGTATCAGGCGAAGCAGATTTTTTCAAAGCATGGAATCAAAATACCAAGAGGGGAACTTGCAACTACTGTTGAAGAAGTCAGGAAAATTGCGGAAAAGCTTGGAGGAAAAGTGGTTCTGAAATCCCAGGTTCTTGTGGGAGGGAGAGGAAAGGCTGGTGGGATAAAGAAGGCATACAGCGTAGATGAGGCTGCTGAAAAAGCAAATGAAATGTTGGGCTCTGTTTTGAAAGGTCATGTGGTTGAGAAAATTTACGTTGAGGAGATGATGGACATACAGCGCGAGATGTACGCAGGCTTTACCCTTGATCGAGCGAACAAAGGTGTTGCGGCAATTCTAAGTTCGGTAGGAGGTATGGACATTGAGGAAATTGCGGAGAAGCATCCCGAAAAAATTGCAAAAGTTACAGTAAACCCGAAATGGGGTTTGTGGGACTACCAGATAAGAGAACTCCTCCTTAACTCTGAGATGCCGAGAGAATACTGGAAAGAAGTTACGTCAATTCTGAAAACTCTATACAGGATTATGGTACACTATGAGGCTGAACTCGTTGAAATAAACCCTCTGGTTGTCACGCCTGAAGGCATTTTCGCTGCAGATGCGAGGCTTAACATCGACGACAGCGCTCTTTTCAGACACAGAGACTTGGAGGGGCTAAGGGATTACACCGAAGCGGACCAGATGGAGAGAATTGCAATGGAAAAGGGGCTGAATTACGTCAAACTTGACGGTAATGTTGGTGTAATGGCAAACGGAGCCGGAATGGCCATGGCGACCATGGATCTGATTTACATATATGGCGGGAAGCCGGCGAACTTCCTCGACATAGGGGGTGGCGCTTCAGCTGAAGTCGTGAGGGAGGCGATGAACCTCATTTTAAGCGATGATAACGTCAGGGTTGTTTTCATCAACATATTCGGCGGAATTACGAGGTGCGATGAAGTCGCGAGAGGGTTGGTTGAAGCATTAGGCGAGGTTTCAATTCCTGTTGTTGTGAGACTTGCCGGAACAAACGAGGAGGAGGGGAGAAAAATCATGGAGAAGTTTGCAAAAGACAGGCCGAACTTCCACATAGTCGAGACAATGGAGGAGGGAGCTGAAAAAGCTGTAAAGCTTGCAGAGGAGGGGAGATAGCATGGCGATAATTGTTGATGAGAACACAAAGGTTGTGGTGCAGGGAATAACGGGCTATCAGGGAAGGTTCCATACTGAAAGGATGCTCAATTACGGCACAAAAATCGTTGCGGGAGTAACTCCCGGTAAGGGCGGGACGGAGGTTCTCGGCGTGCCTGTATTCGACACCGTGAAGGAGGCTGTCAGTGAGACAGACGCAAATGCTTCCGTAATCTTCGTTCCCGCACCCTTTGCAGCGGATGCCGTGATGGAGGCTGCTGAAGCAGGAGTTGAGGTAATCGTCTGTATAACTGAAGGTATTCCCGTTCACGACGAGTTGAGGATGTACTGGAGGGTTAAGGAGGCCGGGGCAACGCTCATTGGCCCCAACTGTCCGGGAATCATAAGTCCGGGCAAAACTCATCTCGGAATCATGCCCGCTCAAATCTTCAAGCCAGGAGGTGTGGGGATAGTTTCGAGGAGTGGCACTCTTACTTACCAGATTGCCTACAACCTTACCAAGCTAGGCATAGGGCAGTCAACGGTTGTCGGAATAGGTGGGGACAGAATAATAGGAACGGACTTCGTTGAAGTTCTCAGAAGGTTCGAGGAAGACGATGAGACCGAAGCAGTGGTGCTTGTGGGTGAAATTGGAGGGAGAGATGAGGAAACAGCCGCTAAATTCATCGAGAAAATGTCGAAGCCGGTTGTTGGATATGTTGCGGGCCTAACAGCACCTCCAGGCAAGAGGATGGGCCATGCGGGAGCGATAATTGAGGGCGGTGAAGGCACGGCGGAGTCAAAGATTAAAGCTCTTGAGTCAGCGGGAGCAAGAGTTGGAAAGACACCGATGGAGGTTGCTGAGGTTGTCGCAGAAATCCTATGAGGCTCGACGTACTACTGGTAAAAAAGGGCATTTTCACATCGAGGAGCAGAGCGAAGGAGGCTATAAAGCGGGGCTTCGTCTTAGTTGACGGGAAAAAAGTAACAAAACCTTCTAAGGAGGTCGATTTTGAGTCGGAAATAGAAGTCCTCCAGCCGGAAAGGCCTAGGGGATACTGGAAGCTCAAGGAGATTGACGAACACTTTAACCTTTTTTCCGGAAAAGAGGTTGTTCTGGACCTCGGAAGCTCGGCTGGAGGATTTTTGCTTTACGCGAGTGAGAAAGCCAAAATGGTTTACGGCATAGAGTATAGCAGGGAGTTCGAGGAGCAACTGAGGGAGATTGAGAGGCAAAGGACGAACGTGAAGGTTTTCATCGCCGACGCGTTCACTTTCGACCTCTCACTTCTGCCGGAGATTGACATAATCCTGAACGACCTAACCCTCCCCTTCACCGCGTCATTTCATGCAATGCGAAGATTTCTTTCGAAGCTGAAAAGAGAAGGTATCGTGCTGTTTGTTCACAAGGAGGGGGATGGAGAGAGGCCGGATTTTGGCGAGATGGAAGTGCTTGATAGCTTTACTTCTCAAGACCGGAAAGAAAGTTACTATTTGCTTCGTCGTTAAGTTTCTTCTCATAACTATCATTATTGACGACATTATTATTGATTAATTACGAAAAATTTAAATACATAGAAGTTTCTCGAATTTTGTTGTCGCTAAAGGAGGTAGTGTCATGAAGGGGTATGTTGTGGGACTGGTGCTGACAATAATGCTGGTTACCACACCAGCAATGGCAGGAAGTAATGACTTTAACATGAATGGAACACAGTTCGCAGCGGCATTCATAAAGAATACAGTTTCGAATCTCGATCTTGGAGCCAAGTTCCTGCATTTGCTTTATGAGGTCAATGACACCGAGCAGAACTCAAATCTGTTCCAGAATCTGTGGGGATTGGTTTACGGAGGAGTTCTTGTCTCCGGATGGAACAACCAGGTAACGGCTGAAGTCCTTGAAACACTTGCCGACAGTAATAATCTGACCTCACAGAGAACTAATATCAGCGAGTCCATAAGAATGATGGCGACCAACACATCTGTCGTCTTTGGCGACGTTGAGGGTACTCAGGGGCTTGCGGCACTGTTGAACTACCAGGTCAAGGCTTTGCAAAACAAATCGATAACAACCACGAACTCAACGGGAGCGAAAGTGCCACTTGTTGAGGCTTACGCTGAAGCTCTGGCGAACACGATAACTGATAACATAAAGTTCACGATGGAGCTGTTCAAAGCCATACCGGATGCGTTAAATTCTTCATAACTAAGTTTTTAGTTTTTTGATACTATTTTTTACATCTTGTTGAGTGCAATTTCATATGGCACTTGTAGAGGATGTCATCTCCCTGCTTGAAAAGCAGGAAGGTCTCACGGCAAGGGAAATCTGCACCGCCCTAAATCTTGAACCCTCAAGGGAGAAAGAGGTATATTCAGCCCTAATCAAAGCGAGCAGAATCTTGAAGAGGAAGGGTAAGAGACTTGTGATGCAGCCTCCGAGATGCAGAAAGTGCGGCGTCGAGTTCGACAGGCCAAATCCTACAAAGTGTCCGAGGTGCAAGAGCCAGTGGATTGAGGATGCGAGGTTTTTTATAGATTAAAGGAACTTCGATGCAAATGTCTCGGATTTCCTCTCACACTCCTCACTGAAGCTGCAGTAGTCGCAGTACCTGCTCTCCCTTCTTTCAGGGAGAAACCCTCTCTGTATAAGCTTCACTCGTTCGATAAGCTTGATAACCTTTCTCCTGAGGCTGAAGGTTACCTCTACCCTTCTGACATCGCCAGTGTAGGCGTAATAGATCAACGCGTTGCTGTAATTTCCCGCTATTGAGGCAGCACCAGCTTTGATCATATCCCTCATCCAGACACCTTTTTCAGGTGGATTTAAGGAAATAAACAGAGGAACTGCCTCCCCGTTACACTCGACTATCTCCTCTACGCTGACCAGAAGACCAAGCGATTCGGATTTTAACACGATATCGATATCGACGGTTTTGCAATCGATTTGAGGATAAACGAATTTTCTTGCTGCAGAATCAAAAACAATATCATCAAATGCTTTATGAAGTGCCCTTGCCCTTTTCCTCGCCCAGTCGAGATCGAATCCCTGCCTCATGGAGAGATATATTTCCCTTATTGCCGCAAATTCAGTGAAGCTCTCATCGCCATCATGGATTCGGAAGTAACACAGCCTAGGGCAAGTGATGTAGCTCGTGAGGTGGCTGAGCTTAATCATGGCAAGGCATTGACATCAACATTTTAAACCTTTTTCCTAAAACTTAAATTAATGAAAAAGATTATTGCTGTGGCAGACACTCACCTGAAAGAATGGAAACTCCCGGAAAAGCTTCTGAAGTTGATGGAAAATGCCGACTTTGTAGTGCATGCAGGGGATTTTGAAAGTTATGATGTTTACAAAAAATTCTCCGAGTACGAGCTTTACGCTGTGGCCGGAAACAGCGATGATGAGGCTATAAAGAAAGAGCTTGAAGAGGAGCTTACCTTTGAGGTTGAAGGTGTGAGGTTTGGGCTGGTTCACAAAGGGAACTTCATCAACCAGTTTCACGACCTCGGCTACAAGGCAATGGAGCTTGGTGTTGATGTTCTGATTTTCGGGCATTTGCACCGGTTTGTTCTTGAAGAAGTTAGAGGGAAGCTTCTGGTGTGTCCCGGCAGTCCCACACAGCCGAGAATGTCTGTTGCGAGCTGTGCGGAGATTGTTGTGGACGGAAGCAAGGTTGATGTTAAGTATCATGTCGTTCAGCCGCTTTTCTGCGGTATGGATGTTTACGAAAAGCTGGAGGGGTGCGGATGAAGGTTTTCGTTCCTGAGAACTGGGGTGAGTTGAAAGGTAAGCTGAGTGAGAAAGGAAGGGTGGTTGAAGTAAGAAAAGGTGATGGAGAGGAAGAGTGCTGTGCGTTCATTGGAAGATCCCTTAGAATGACCGCCGGGCCAAAAAATATCAGGGATGCGCTGGAAACTCTCGCAGACCTGGGTTTTGAATATGCAGCAATGCTCGGCTTTGAACTTGAGCTTGAGGGCCTTGAGAAGGGACTCGGTTTCAAGATTCCGAAAGTAAAAACTGTTGAGGAAGTTGAAAAGGCTCCGGAGATAGAGTCCCTGAAATCTTTGGTTATTAAAACGAAGTGCGTTGAGGGAGTTGAGAGATGTGGAGCAATGGGAATCTTCGTTGGTTTCGTCAGGAAGGAGTCAGAAGGCAAGACGGTAAGCAGACTTGAGTATGAGGCTTATGACGAAATGCTGAATGAGAAGGTAAGGGAAATTGAGGAGAGAATAAAGCAAATGCCGGGAATTGTGAATGCGAGAATTTACCACAAGAGGGGAGTTCTGATGCCCGGAGAGGACATCGTTTACATTACAGTTATGGGGGAGCACAGAAAGGACATCTGGGAGCCTTTGAAGGAGGCTGTGGAACTGATGAAGAAAGAGCTTCCGATTTGGAAGAAGGAGGTTTACGAGGACGGCGAAGTTTGGGTTCACGATGTTGAGAGGAGAGATTAAGGCTTAAGTGGATTATACTTTAAACACCATAATTTTCGTCAAAAGCCCCCCATATCTGACAAACCTCTCGTGAGTGCACTGCAGTCCAGCTTCTTCTGCAGCTCTGGCAAGAAGTTTGTATTCTGCGGTGATGATAACGAGCCTCGAATCCTGATTCATGCATTTCCTCGCTGCAATTGCGAAATCGCGATACAGCCTTTCAATCGCCCCCTTTCTGTGTATCCTGAGCCCGTACGGTGGGTTGGTTATTATCACGTCGTACTCTCCAGACATCTCCGTCGCATCTCCCTGCATGAAGGTTATCGTGTCGAGAACGCCAGCATTTTCGGCGTTATTCAATGCCCCTTCAAGATGCTTCCTGAACTTCTCAATTCCAAACAGCTTTAGCCTGACATTCTTTTCTTCCCACTCAAAGTCTTTTTTGCAGAGTTTCTGGTATGCAAACTCCCTCTTGTTCGGAACGTTCCTCGCCATTAGAGCAGCTTCAATTGGAATCGTCCCGCTTCCGCACATCGGGTCAATCAAAGATTCATCAAATTTCCACTCAGCCAGCCTGATCATACCGCAGGCTGTTGCAGCGTTGAGGTGGGCAGGGTGGTTGTAAACTCTCCACCACCGCTTGTGCATCGCATCATCACCTGTAGTGTCAACTCCGACGAAGAGCTCGTTTTCTACAAGCTCTACTCTAAGAATCACATCTGGTTCGCTTAAGTTCACCCTGAGCCTCTCTCCATGGCTCTCCATGAAGCTGTCGATTACAGCCTGTCCCGCAACCCTCGCGATGTCCATTGACGTGAAATCGTGCTCGCCAACCCGAAGACTCCTCACCGCGAAGCTCTTTCCCTTAATAAAGCTGAAGTCGAGACTCTTCACCTCTCTGTAAATGTCGTCAAGCGTCTCAACACTGCACCTGAGGAGGAGAAGGTTCAACCTTTCAAGAGTCCTTGAAAGGTGGTTGATGGCTGGAATTATATCTTTCTCTCCCGAAAAGAAGATTCTTCCTTTTTCCTGTCTTATCTCCTCAACCCTTCCCCCAAGCTCCTCGACCTCTTTTGCTGCAACATCTTCAAGTCCGGGTGGGAGAGTTGCGTAAAATTTCACGACAAGACTTTTCTTTCCCGACGGATATGTTCTTCGGTGATAATTCAGGGAAAGCCATACAGTGACGAGGAAATCCTCAATGCATTGCACCCCTTAGTGAGGGAGTGGTTCCTGTCAAAATACTCAGAATTTACTCCTCCCCAGAGATACGCCATAGTTGAGGCTTTCAAAGGCAGAAATGTGCTGATCACCTCTCCAACCGGGAGCGGAAAAACTCTCGCAGCATTTCTTGCTGCGATAAGCATGCTTGTGGGGAAGGCGGAGAATGGGGAGCTTGAAGACAGGGTTTGCGTCGTTTACGTCTCCCCTCTCAAGGCTCTGAACAACGACATACAGAAAAACCTCGAAGAGCCGCTTGGGGAGATTTACGCCCTTGCCGAGGAGAAAGGAATCAAGCTGAAGAAAATCAGGGTTGCAGTAAGAACTGGCGACACTGATGCATCTGAGAAACAGAGGCAGATGAGGAAGCCCCCACACATCCTCATAACGACTCCCGAAACTCTCGCAATTGTCCTCTGCAGCCCCAAGTTCAGCAAGTCACTCACAAATGTGAGATTTCTGATTGTAGATGAGATCCATGCGATAGCGGAAAACAAAAGAGGTGTTCATCTTTCCCTCTCCATTGAGAGGCTTCAGAGGATTCAGGAGGGGGAGATGGTCAGAATAGGTCTGTCAGCCACAATATCCCCCCTTGAAGAAATAGCGAGGTTTCTTGTGGGATACAACTACGGAGAGGAGAGAGATTGTGTCATAGCGGATGTGACCTTCGAAAAGCCAATGGACATAAAGGTCGTCTCCCCTATAAGCGATTTCTTCTCTGCGAGCGCTGAGGAAATCAGCGACAGACTCTACGACCTGCTTGCAGAGTACGTAAAAAGCTCGAAAACGACCTTGATTTTCACAAACACTAGAAGCGCGACGGAGAGGGTTGTTTACCACCTCAAGAAGAGGCTAAAGGATTTCCCCATAAAGGCTCACCACAGCTCTCTGTCAAAGGAAGTAAGGCTTGAGGTTGAGAACGAGCTAAAGAGCGGAAAGTTGAGGTGTGTCGTTTCCTCAACAAGCCTTGAGCTTGGGATAGACATAGGTTACATCGACCTCGTCATACTGCTGGGCTCGCCGAAGAGCATAAACAGAGCCCTGCAGAGGATTGGCAGGAGCGGACACAGGTTGCACGAGGTAAGTGTGGGTAGAATAGTCGTCGTCGACCAGGATGACCTCGTGGAGTGCACAGTTCTGGCAAAGGAGGCGAGGGAGAGAAGGCTTGACAGAGTCAGAATGCCAAAGAAGTGCCTCGACGTTCTGTGCCAACACGTCGTTGGAATGGCTATCGAGAAGGTTTGGAGCGTTGATGAAGCTCTTGCCTTAATTAGGAACGCTTATCCATACAGAGATCTGACGAGGGAGGAGTTCCTCTCGGTTTTGAGATATCTTTCAGGCAATTTCTCAGAGCTGGAGAAAAAGAAGGTTTACGCTAAAATCTGGTTCGATGAGAAAGAGGGTGTTTTCGGAAGAAGAGGGAAGATGATAAGACCGATTTACTACCTCAACACCGGAACAATTCCGGATGAGGTTGCGGTTAAGGTTCTCACGAAAGATGGGAAGAGGGTGGGGAAGGTAGAGGAGGAGTTTGCTGAAAACTTACTGCCTGGTGACATCTTTGTCCTTGCAGGTAAAACCTTCAAGTTTCTGAAGGCCAAGGGGATGAGTCTGATTGTCGAGGAGGTTGAGGGAGAGAAGCCAACAGTTCCGAGCTGGTTCAGCGAGCAGTTGCCTTTGAGCTACGATCTGGCCGAGAGGATAAGGAAGTTCAGGGGTTGGATGGAGGAAATTCTGGAGAAGAAGGACAGAGAAGAAATCATTGAGACTCTGATGAGGGATTATGACATCGAAAGAAACGCCGCCAACGCCATATACCGCTACTTCATGGAGCAGAAGCTATTCAGCGAGATTCCTACGGACAGAAAGCTGGTGGTGGAAAAGTATGAGGATGACAGAAATTACTACTTCTTCCACACGCTTATCGGAAGAAGGGCCAACAGCGCGATAGCGAGAGTTTTCGCCTACAGAGCAGGACTAATCAAGAACTGCAACGTTCAGATGGGGATAAACGACAACGGCTTCGTTCTAATTCTGCCGCCTCACAAAAGGCTGAACGATGCCGAGATTGAAGGGCTCTTCGTCATTCCAGAGTTCGAAAATCATCTCAGAAAGGCTTTGGATAGAACGGAAATTCTGAGGAGAAGGTTCAGACACGTGGCTGTGAGAAGTCTGATGATTCTGAGAAACTACTTGGGGAGGGAGAAGAGCGTATGGAGACAGCAGTTTTCCGCAGACTCAATTTTAAGCTTTTTAAAGCGCTACTATCCCGACTTTCCAGTGCTGAGAGAGACATACAGGGAGATTATGGAGGACGCGATGAACATAGATGATGCACTCGATTTTCTGTCGAAGGTCGGGAAGGAGATGGAGCTGGTAATAGTCAGAACGCCTTATCCAAGCCCCTTCGCCTTCAACATGTATCTGCTCGGCGAGCAGGATGTTGTTTTGATGGAGGACAGAAGGAAAGTTCTGAAGGAGCTTCACGAGAAGGTAATGAGCGTGATACAGAATGCGGCGAATTAAGATGTACCTCGACTTCATAAAGATTGAGCACACTTTGTTTGCCTTACCTTTTGCCTACGCCGGAGCGTTTCTTGCCGCTAAAGGCCTGATTGACCTCGGACTGGCTTTTTTGATTTTGACAGCCTTCACCGGATTGAGGACTGCAGCGATGACCTTCAACAGAATCATCGACAGAGAAATAGACGCGAAGAATCCAAGAACAGCTATGAGGCATCTGCCTGCTGGCCTAATCAGCCTCAGGGAAGCTTACGCCATCGCAGCCCTATCTCTTGCCATTTACTTCGTCTCCGCTGCCCTGATAAATAGCACGGCTTTCATGCTCTCTCCCATTCCGGCAATAACTGCCTACGTTTATCCCTACTTAAAGCGCTTCACCTGCCTCTGCCACTACGTTCTCGGCCTCAACCTCGCCTTCGCCCCGCTTGGCGGGTGGATTGCCGTAACAAATTCCATCGATGTTTTTGGCAGCGAACTCGTCCCAACACTGCTCGGAATAGCAGTCATGTTCTGGGTTGCTGGGTTTGATATGATTTACGGCTTGCAGGATGTTGAATTCGACCGCAAACACAATCTTCACTCTGTTGGAGCGCATTTTGGTGTTAAAGCCGCTCTGTGGGTTTCGAGGTTAAACCACATCGTTTTCTTCTCCCTCACCGCCCTTGCCCTGCACATTCATAAAGCCCAGCTTGCAAAGCTCTTTCTTCCCGTTATTGCTATACTGCTCTTCTACGAGCATTTTATTGTCAGAGATGGATATGATGAGGCTAAAATTCAGGTTGCCTTTTTTTATGTGAATGCAATAGTCAGTTCCACACTTCTCGCAGCGATTTTTGCGGAAGCAATTTTTGGAAAACTACTTTAATCCTTGCTGTCACATAGATAAGTGAAGCTCTCTCGCCTGAAGAGGAAACACAAGAGAGTGATTTCTGCGGGTAAGATTGCCGAGCAGTTCTGGTGCGAGAGGGGAGTTGAACTGAAGCTTCTTTATGGTATCAAGCCATCAGGTGCACTTGTGCAGAGGGGAAAGAGAATCCACGACGAGATTTCTGGAAGGGCAAATTTGCCAAGGCCCGAAAACTTCGTTGACTGGTTGGGTGGTCAGATACACTTTACAAATATCTCCATTGATAACTTTTTGACTTCTGGAGTTGGAAGGGAGATTTTCCTCGTCGCAAAAGTTGACGGTGATGGCTGGAGGTGGTACATAAGCGGCTCCATTGACGAGATCAGGGAAAGGCGTGGCAGGACTCAGGTGATTGAGAGAAAAACGAGGGTTAAAGAAAGTATACCGGCTAACGACTCCCACAGAGTTCAGGGATTGCTCTACCATCTGTTGCTCGATGAGGCAAGGAAACAGAAGGTCAGCAGGAACGTAAGAAAGGCTTACAATCTCGGAGAGAGGGCGATTATCAGCAGAGAGTATTCTCAGCTTGTAGGAATTGGAGAAAGGAGTGTAAGGGCTCTGCTGAAAACCCTTGACTCCAAATTCTCTCTGATTCCCGAACTAGATGAGGAGGTCGTCATTGTTTACGAGAGTCAGAAAAGCGGTGATAAAATAGGTGAAGTTAAAGTCAGAGCCAGAAAGGAAGAAATCGAGAAAATTCTGCAGTTTTCGAGGGAGTACTGGGCAGGGGAGAGGGAGGCGTTAAAGACCAAGGATAAATGGAAGTGCAAGTTCTGCGAGGTGAGAATGTACTGTTTCTGAGCAAAATTTGTCAGCAATATTTATAAAGATTCAATCCCATTAAAGACTGTGAAGAAGTGGTTACTGCTAAGTGTGCTCGCTGGCATAACTTTTGGAATTGTTTCAGCGTATTACACTGTAGATTACATAGCCGAATTTTTCACCGTGAAAAATGGCGCCTGGGAAACGAATCTTCTGGCTGGTTCAGAGAAGGCAGACATCTACACAAGAGCCGCAATTGCCCTTAATGCACTCTTTGCCCTCAATAAATCTGAAGCAGTTTACTTTATTGCCTATACCGACAGCAACTTTAATCCACTAAGGCTTCACTGCGACTACAGGATTGAGGGTGGAAAGCTTCCGGCAAGATGGTGGAGCATTACCGTTTACGGTTCAGACCTCTTCCTGATTCCCAATGAATACGATATCTACGCCGTAACCAGCGAGAGTGTGAGGTGGGACGACGGGAAATGGGTCGTAAAGCTCTCCCAGAAGTATCAGGATGGCAACTGGATTCCGCTAAGGGGTGAGGGGAACTTCATTCTTGTCCTGAGACTCTACAATCCTGACAAAACGGTTTACGAGAGCCCACAATCAATTGAGCTTCCGAAAATAATTCTGGAGGGGTGCAGATGAAGAAATACATCGTCGCATTTGCAATTTCAGCTATTATTGCTCATGTAGCATTTGTTGCAATCTTTCCCAAGCTGATAATGGTTCTCTACTTCTACACAACAACCTCTGCAGGCTACGAGGAGAACAAAATCTACCACGTACCGCCCATCAACTCAAGCTACAGAAAGGTTGTTCTTCCAGGCCCAAACCTTCTCTACTCCTTCTGCATCTATGATATCTCCGAAAAACCGTTGCTGATTGAGGCAAAAGTTCCTGAGAACACCTACTGGTCTGTATCCTTCTACGATTCCCTAACGAACAACTTTTTTACGATTAACGACAGAGATGTAAAGGATGTGGCAAGGATTCTGCTCGTCAAAGGAGATGCTGACATTAAAGGTGCCATTGTCGTCAGAGCGGAGGACGAACACGGTCTAATCCTGTTCAGAACCTTTATTCCCGACAAAAACGTAATTCCAGAACTTGACGCTTTAAGACAGCAGTGGAAATGCGAGCAAACCGAAACATATTTATTTGATTAGATGTCAAATTATTTTTATGATGTCGGGAGCTTGGATTGTGAGTTTGAAAATTCTGAAAGAGGTATCATCGGAGGAGGTCGAGGAGTTTGAAGGGTCTGATAGCTGAAGTTGTTGAAAGCTACGATCCTGGTCGACTGGATGCTGATACTGCTGAGCTCGTGGAGAAGTATCTCGCAAGGGTTGTTTTGAGACACGTATTTCTGCAGGAGCAGCTTGACGAGGAGACTGAGGTGGCGTTGAAAATTCTTAAACGGTTTTTATCCTGATTTTATTTTTTTGCATGCAACCTATTTCTATACCTAACCAAGAGCCGTGGTCAGACTTCTGCCAAAACTAAAGCTAAATTTAAATACAAAATAATGGGAACGAGAGTTCGAGCGATGAAGTGGAGGAGAGACTAAGAAGCGCCTGTCAGAAAGCTTTAAGCAAATTAGTCTCGTGGGATTGGGTATGGTTGAGATATACGAGATAAAAGCAAGGAAGATATTCCACGAAACCAGAATTCCGGGAGCGGATTGGGGCATTAACTATTATCGTGGTTGCATACATGGATGCATCTATTGCTACCTGAAATTTCTTTGTCGATGGAGAAAACAAAAAGAAAATTGGGGAGAATTTGTTGATATAAAAATAAATGCTCCGGAACTGGCTGTTAAGGAAAGCAAGGAACAAAGAAGGAGTAGCAGTATTATGCACAGGCGAGGACTATCAACCGATTGAGAGAAAATACAAGTTGACAAGAAAGGTTCTTCAAAACCTGAACCAAAATTTAAAGCTGTCTATTCTGACAAAATCCGATTTAATCACAAGAGATGCTGACTTGTTTAACCGCTTCAAAGGCATAGAGTTGGGTCATACGATAACAACGCTGGAAGAGGATATTAAAAAGTGTTCGAGCCATTTTCTCCAAGCTCAAAGGCGAGATTGGAAGCTTTAAAGGAGTTGAAAGAAGAGGGTTTTACACATACGTTTTTGTCGGCCCCATACTTCCGTACTTAACGGAGGGCATGTCCACATTACCAAAACCTATAAATCTAAAACATAACACTAAAATATG
>NZ_JACDNT010000022.1 GCF_017656475.1 Archaeoglobus sp. | reverse complement strand
GAAGATTGAACAAGTTAAAGAAGAGATTGGATTGAGGATTGTGTAAGCACCCTAAGTCCACTAATATTTTTACCTCCAGTGGGTCTGATGTGTCTTTGTAGTAGCTGAGCATAACGGAACCCGGATATCTTGCAACCGGCTCTTCTCCCGATGCCTGATCCGATGGTGGCAGATTTTCAGCTTCTGCTGGAGAATATGTAGAGGACTCCAGTATGTTGTCTGCCGGCCCCTTAACAAGGTAATAAACCACACCTTTTCCCCCTTCTACAGCCGTCCCACCAGCAGCCCAAATGCCAACAGCCTCATCTCCTTTCTTGAGCAGCACACCACCCCACTCGGCGCTTCCCTGAGGAGTGTTGATGGTTGCAATAGCAATATCCTCGACGATTTCGTAATCCGACAGCTTTTGTTTATACCAGTTAAGAATTTCCCTTACATCGCCCGTTTTCTACAAAATAAACCTCAACTGTAACACCCTCAGTCGGAATACCCATTATCTGGTAGTAAAATGATGGCGCGCTGTAAACCTTTGACCCTTCATATACAGGGCAGTTCTCCTCCCGCAGATGTCTGAGGCTGAGAGCAGCCCAATAGTGGATGCCAGCAATGATTAAAACCATCAAAATTACCTTGCTCCCCATACACACACCTCTTCGAGTTTTTTCATTATCGTTATTTAATCTTTATTGATGATTTTGCACGGAATCTGATTTGAGTTTACGCTCTCAGATTTGCCTCACTTCAAAAACTAATCAATATCCCAGCAAGAGTTTTATCTATATTTTTATCTAAAAAATAAGTAATTAAAAATGAAAAAACGTTCTCTTTCTTCCGATCCGAAGCCCACAATAGCCGCAAGCGTCCTGTATTCAATTCTCCCACTAACGAAAACACATATGAGGGGTTTTTCAGTGAGCCAGAGAGCACATAGAAATTGCCCTAGACTTGGTGCACCTCTTCAAACCGGGATACTCTACAGTGTTGAGATAATACTCGTCTCAGTTTTGTGGCTCTGGGAGAACACCTGATTTTAACGTACACGTCACTGCTTCTCAGCATTATCAACGGAATTTCCAGCTATGAGAGAGCGTACTGGAAGGTAGCATATGAGATTGAAGGATGTGATAAGAAAAGATGCGGTAAGAAAAAATTAAGCAAATTTTTTGAGAACTGCTAAAGCCCTCTCAGCAGACTCTCTGTCGTAGATTACAAGCGCTACTTCTTTCACATTTGAGCCTTTAAAGCTCTTCACAGCCTCAAGAAACGTTTCAACAACCTTCTCAAGCTCACAGCCGTATATGCCAGCACTCACAGCCGGGAAGGCTATTGAGGTCACTTTCATTTCTTCAGCCTTCTCTAAGGGACCGAGAAATGCCCTGAAGAGTTTCTCCTTAAGCTTATCGTTCCACCTTCCACTGCATATCGGCCCGACTGTGTGAAAGACGTATTTTATCCCCCTCTCCTCCAGATTCATGGCTGGAGTGACAACAACCTCTCCGTGCTCTATGTAATCCCTTCCAAACTGCTCTCTCATCGCTTTCTTGCTGATTTCAGTATATTTGCCCGCATCCCCCGCACAGGCTTTTGCAATTGCGTATGCAACCCCGCCACCATGCTCCAGCCTCTTGTTGGCAGCGTTGACAATAGCTTTTGCCGGATAGCGGGTAATATCTCCCTGAACCAGCTTTAATTTGATTCCATTTATCTCAGTCTCAGCCAGCACTCCCATATATCACATTTGATGGAAGCTATAAAAAGATTCATTCGATGATGATTGTCGTGCTGGTGGGCTCATCTTTCTGGTATAGGCACCATCCTTTCTTAAAAAATTCGAAAAAATCTGGAAATCGGATTTGACAACTTCGAGATTGTTCTTGATTGTCCCTTTCCGGATGATTTTGTTGAGCTTGATTGAAAGTAAAAGAGACAGGTTTTTGCTTGTTTAGCAGTTGTAGTGCCTCCTGACTCTCTTTACGCCCTCTATTTCAAGCAGGTCTTTTTCCCTCCATCCCCAACACCCGAACTATGACGTCGTAGTCATAGAAAACCTCATGAACCTCATCGCAGACTTCTCTCAGCCTCTCAATAACCTCTCTCTTTTTCGTTTGGTCTATCCACACCTCAAAGTACATGGCTCAACCGGTCTGGCAGATAATTTGAATTTTTGTGTTTGGAGGAGGCGGAGAGAAAGCTGAAAAAAGACAGATGAGTGGCTTCAGTAATAAAATTAAAGTAAAGTTATAGAGATACAAAAATTAAAAATAACACTCAACCAAAAAGTCCACTCGGGTCTCTCCCCTTGTCCTCAAGCAGTTCCCTCACGTATGTCATCCCATCCGGGAGTTCAAGGTATTCATCCCTCTCAACGAGCTCTATTGCCTCAACCGGACATGTGGGGACGCAGACCCCACACCCTAAGCATTTCTGAACGTCAACATTTGCAGGCTCTCTGTTCACCTTAACCCTTATGGCCTTCATCGGGCATCGAAGCATGCAGATTCCGCACGCGATGCACTTCGAGTGATCAACGCTCGCAAAGTAGCTTGAGTGGGCTATTGTGTTGGGATGCTTTGCCTCATGAATTGCTTTGAAGAAGATGCAGCAATCATCACAGCAATTGCATATCGTCGCCACATGCTTTGACCTTTCTGTGAGGTGGACGAGCCCTTCTCTGTTCGCTTTCCGAAGAATTTCGATCGCCTCGTCGGCAGTAATCCTCCTCGCCATTCCGTGTTCGACCATGTACTTGCCAACAGAGCCCATGTGGATGCAGTTCTCAAGCGAGCGTCTGCACCCCTCGCCAACAAGCCTTGCAATAACCCTGCACGGGCAGTAAGCCACAGCTATGTAATCCCTTTCCTTAACGAGCTTTACCGCATCTTCAAACGGCAAAATCTCGGACTTCTCGGATATCGTGTCTCTTTCAGGCAGTGCCCTCATTATAGGCTTCTTTCTATCTCCGAGCTCATCCAGAAATCCCTCTTTGCGGTATTTTGCCCACAGAGGAGCAAGCTTCTCCTGTCTCGGGTCTTTCCCCGACCCCGGCCAGAAGGGAGTCTCAGCGAATCCCACAATGACGGGGAAAAGCCTGTAGTAAACCTCCCCATCCTTTTCTCCCTTCCAAACTGTCCCCTTCTTGACCATCTCGTTCAGAATTTTCTCGATGTAATCTACACTCTTCCCGGTTTTTTCGGCAAGCATCTCTGCGGTGAACCTTACGAAGGGCATGTGCAGAGCTATACTGGCCTCTTCCTCATCAAAAAGAACGCTCAGAATTTCTTTTTCAACACCGCTGACAGTCTTTGGCAGACCAATCGGCGCCTTATTCAGCTTCTCTCTCAATTTCTCATAAATCTCAAGGTGGTGGGAATGGTGCATTCTTTCACCTCCTTCTAAACTTATTTTCGAATTATATAAACGTATCGTAGGAGCTATAGTTTTATATAGTGGAAGACTGAGCACAGTCTAATGTTGGAAGAGCTGCTCGAGAAGATTGAGGAAATTGGCACGAAAGTTGATGTTCTGCAGGACAGCGTAATGGTGCTTGGCACTGCAGTCGAAGCTCTTGTGGAAAAGAATAGCAGAGAGGAGTTCTTATCGGAGCTTAAAGTTGCCGTAAGAGACGAGTACTACAAGATAAAAGAACTGAGCCCCGACAGTTGCAAGTTCAGAAGTTTCTGTCTCAGCAGGGTGGATAAAGCCACCTCCAGAGTTATAAGGATTTACGCAGAGAGAGGGAGTGAGGATGCGCTTGAGGAGCTGAAAAAGCACAAGGAGGCTGTTTCAAGATATCTCAATTCAACAGTTTGTCCCGACAGGAACTGTATGGAGAGCATTGTTGACACCTTCGAGACACTCGAGAGCTTCATCAGGCAGTCTATGGAGATTAAAGAGCACAGAAGGGCTGTCTTAAGGCAATGGAAAAAGATTGAGGAGATTGACGAGGAGCTACTGGCCGAAATCCTAAGCCCTCTATCCAATCCCATAAGAATTAAAATACTGAAAACACTTGCCAGAGGAGGAAAAAGCTATGCAGAACTCGAGAGGGCAGTTGGGATTAAGGGAGGACATCTGCAGTTCCACCTGCGGAACCTGATGGAGGCTGGATATGTTGCTCAGGAGGGTTTGAGAAAGAGATACGTGATTACGCATACGGCCTTGAGTGTTCTGAATCAGTTGGCTGGTCTTGGGGAGGTGAAGCTTCAACACAAGGAATCCTAATCAAATTACAAACCAGCAAGCATAACGAAGCTTGTAGAACTTTAGATGGGAGGCTACACATATGTAAAACCCATTAGCTTTTTCAAGCTTCTCTACAAGCAACCTTTTCATCTATCTCTGCAAGAACCCTTCTGTAAACCTCCTCATCCTTGCCAGCAGGATTCTCAATATACCATCTAACCACATTACTCACAGGCAGCACTATGCAGCTACTCTCCTCGCTGTATTGTGGATGCAGACAAGGAGTGCTTTTCTCATTTTATTCTTTGCTTACTTTATTGCTTTTATCCTGCAATCGTCTCAAACTCAAAAAATCTTCAGTTAACTTTAAATATAATTGATAATAGTTTAAACTAATGAGGAAAATTTATTTCTTACTCATTCTGCTGATCATCTCGCTTCCAATTGTTCTACCAACGGTTTTGCTCTTCTTTTATCCTTCAACAACGGTGCTTGAGGTTGCTAAGCTAAGCTCACCACCAAACGAGAATCCAAACCCGTTTGCAGATGAGCCACCAACAAACCCCTTTCTGGATAGCGTATGGGCAGAGAGCCACAGAAACAGCTACTGTCAGGCAAGTTCCCCCTTAAACGCACCCTATCATCCGGAAAAGCTGAAATTTCAGTTCCTGCTCCTATACGACCTGCCGATAACAATAGCCTTTTCAAAGCCATATCCAGACGGAAAGAGAGTGGCATGGGTCTCTACTGTCGGCTTTACTGGCAAAATAGCGAAGATAGACCTGGAAAATTTTACCGTGATTGATGAAGTAAAGCCTGAGAAACACGAAATGGGAATCAGCGGGGCTTACAGCATTCTCTCAAATTTCACATTCTTCGTGCCAAAGCTGGACAGGATTGAAGCTTACGGTGACAGAGTTGCCGGAAACAGGTTGTCGAAGATAGAGCTGAAGAGGGTTTTTGAAATTCCTGAAAGTGCTCTGTGTGATAGCGATGAAAAAATTGTTGGAATTACGATGACCTACGACGGGATGATAGCCTTTGCAACCAGCCATGCAACAGTCGGAGTTGTTTCGCAGGATTTCAGAAGGTATGATGTGTTCCACATAGGAAACTGTTCTGAGAGGGTTTCGAACTCCATTGCCGCAGACGAGAATGGCGGGATTTACGTTGTGACGGATAAGGCGATGTACAGGATAAACTGGGATGGTGAGAAGCTCACTCTCGGCTGGAGAGCGGAGTACATGACCGGCACTCAGATGGCGGGGAGGCTCGGAAAGGGTTCCGGATCAACCCCCTCGCTTATGAACTGCGGAGATGACAGGTTTGTTGTTATAACTGACGGGCAGAAGCTGATGCACATGGTTCTCTTCTGGAGAGACGAAATTCCTGAAGACTGGAAAGGGCTGGAGGGGAAAGACAGGAGAATTGCTGCAGAAGTTCCCGTAACTTTCGGTTTTGAGACGGATGAGAGCTATTCAGAGCAGTCAGTTCTCGTCAGAAACTGTTCGGCAGTGATAACGAACAACAGGCTCGGCTTGAGGATACTCGATTTGCTTCCCGAGAGATTCCAGCCATTCTCCATGCTCGTTTCAAACCTTCCCGGCGTAGCCCCATACGGGGTTGAGAAGTTCGTGTGGGACAGCAAAAGCAGGGAGCTGAGAAAAGCGTGGGCAAATAAAGATGTTAGCTTTCCGAACGCCATACCAACAATGAGTGCCAAAACCAACCTTTTCTATGCGATAGGGCAGAGAGGTGGCTTCTGGACGCTTGAGGCGGTAAACTGGGAAAGCGGTGAGAGTGTGTGGTACGCTAAGGTCTCTCCACTTCCCGCACACAACAGCTTTTACGCTGCGACCGAGATAGGGCCGAATGGCTGCATCTACAGCGGAACCTTGTGGGGGATTGTGAGGTTCTGCGAATGATTAGCCTCAAACAAACCTTAAGCGATATTTATAATTTCGAAAATCGTAAGAAGGGGATTTATACTTTTAGGTCGAATTTCTAACATGAAACCGGTAGAAATTAAGGACAACGTGTTTTGGGTTGGGGCGATAGACTGGAACGAAAGGGATTTCCACAATTTTCTGACGAGAAGGGGGCTTACTTACAACTCCTACCTGATAGTGGACGAGAAAATCACTCTAATTGACACTGTAAAGCACAAATTCGTAAAGGAGTCTCTGGAGAGAATAAAGAAGGTCGTAGACCCCTCAGAAATCGACTACGTTGTTGTGAACCACATTGAGCCAGACCATTCGAGTGGTTTACCCGACACGATGAGAATTGCCAAGAACGCTACCATTTTATGCTCTCAAAGAGCAAAAGACGGAATCTGCAAGTACTACGACTGCGAAGGGTGGGACATTAAGGTCGTCAAGGGGGGGGATGAGATAAAAATTGGAAAAAGAACGCTAACGTTCATCGACATGACGATGCTCCACTGGCCTGACAGCATGGCGACCTACCTTAAGGAGGAAAAGATTCTCTTCTCCAACGACGCTTTCGGACAGCATATCGCCAGCGAGGAAAGGTTTGATGAAGAGCTTGGTGTTGAGGAGGCGATAAGCTGGGCGAAACTCTACTACGCCAACATCCTCATGCCCCTTGCCGGCCTGATAAAAAAGAAGCTCTCGGAAATCCAGAGTTCTGGATTGGAGATAGAGATGATTGCTCCAAGCCACGGAGTCATCTGGAAGAATCCAGGCAGGATTGTAGAGGCCTACTCAAAGTGGGCGAACTTCGAGAGCGAGAACAAGGTAGTTGTTGTGTTCGACACAATGTGGCATTCAACTGAGAAACTTGCCGAGGCAATTGCCGATGGAGCGGGCAGTGAAGGAGCGGAAGTCAGACTTTTCCATATCAGAAAAGACCCGTGGGCGGATATTGTGACAGAAATACTGGATGCCAAAGCCGTTGCGATAGGCTCTCCAACGATTCACAACGGCCTGTTCCCACCGGTTGCGGGCTTTCTGACTTATCTCAAAGGGCTGAAGCCTCAGAACAAAAAGGGACTTGCATTTGGCTCATACGGCTGGAACGGCAACGCTGTCAAGGAGATTCAGAAGGTGCTGGAAGAGCTGAAGTTCGAAACGCTTGAACCACTGATGGTCAAGTTCAGGCCGAGTGAGGAGGAGTTGCAGAAGGCCTTTGAGCTTGGAGCGGAGCTGGCGAGATGATACTCGGCATTTCGGGAAGTCCGAGAAAGAAGGCAACGGAATACGTGCTCACAGAAGCCCTGAAAATGCTCGAAGAGCGGGGATTTGAAACCAAATTTTTTACAGTTAGGGGAAAGCAGATTAGCCCCTGCCAGCACTGCGACTACTGCCTGAGGCACAAGAAGTGCAGGATTGAGGACGACATGCAGGAACTCTATGAAATGCTGGGAGAAGCGAGGGGGATTATCATGGCCACTCCTGTCTACAACGGTGGGGTGAGCGCGCAGATAAAGGCGGTAATGGACCGCTGCAGAGCTCTGGTTGCTGCAGACTACGACTTCTTTCGCGGAAAGGTTGGGATGGCGATTGCAGTCGGGGGAGACAGGATAGGTGGGCAGGAGTTCGCCATACAGCAGATTCTGACCTTCTACATCCTCAATGGCATTATTCCTGTTAGCGGGGGGTCATTTGGAGCGAACCTGGGCGCAACATTCTGGAGCAAGGATACGCTGGAGGGGGTTAAGGAGGACGAGGAGGGGTTCAGAAGTTTGAGGAAAACCGTCAAAAGATTTGCCGAAATGCTGAAAATGCTGGAGGGTGTCTAAAATGGGGGAGAAAAAGAAGAGGGTTGCCTGGGGGATAACTGGAAGTGGAGACAGGATGCCAGAGACCGTTGAGGTGATGAAAGATATAAGGAAGAAATATCCGGACGTTGAGATAGCAGTTTACCTATCAAAGGCCGGAGAGGAGGTTGTTAAATACTACAAGCTGATGAAAGACTTGAAGGAGAACTTTGGAGCTGTTAGAGTTGAGATTGACGCCAACAAACCATTCTTAGCAGGACAGATTCAGGTCGGGAGATACGAATTTCTGCTGATTGCCCCTGCAACCTCAAATACCGTTGCAAAGATTGCAATGGGTATTGCGGACACTCTTCTGACAAATGCGGCAATAATGGGCCTCAAAGCCTACGTTCCCCTCTACATCATGCCATCCGACTACAAAGAGGGAGAGGTGGTAACGAAGCTACCCGATGGCAGGGATTTGAGGATAAGGGTGAGAAAAGAGGACGTTGAGCACGTGAGAAAGCTCGCTCAGATGGATGGTGTGACGATACTTGAAAAGCCCGAGGACATTTACGATGTGTTCAGGAAGCACTTTGGAGAGCCTAAAGTGTAGCACTTGGTTCGCATTCTCACTTAACCTCAACGGGTTAAAAGCTCAAGAGTTAGCGGGCCAAATCTGTGGAATCCTCAAAATTCCTTTTTTCCAATTAAAAAACCCACATTAACCTCACATTCTGAGAAGTTTTTTGTATCGTCAAAAACCACACAATCACCACAAACCTCATAAATCCAATTAATGAAATCGCCCTTAGGCGGGGGTTGCCGAGCGGACAAAGGCGCTGGATTCAGGGTCCAGTCCCGTAGGGGTTCGAGGGTTCGAATCCCTCCCCCCGCATTTTAAAGCGTTCTAAAGCTTCGTAAAGTTTCATGAAGTGTCAGCGCCGAGCTTTTCTGCGTGGAGTGGGCAGTAGGCGAAAGTATCGTTATATTTTCCGAAAATCAGTTTACAAGTTACAAGTGAGGTGAGGTGATATGCGTGTGGGATGGTTGGTGCCCCTGCTAATCCTGTGCATCGCTGCCAGTGCAGCGCAGCCATGGAGCAAAGGGATGGATGGTGCAGAAAACGCGATCCCTAGTAGTGAGGTTGAAAATGTTGACGAGAGATCTGGTGGATTCGAGAGCTTTAAAGAGAATTCAACGGATGTGAGAAAAGATATTGAGGAGAGAGTAAAGGAGTTCCGGAAGCTAAAGAGGAGCGAAACCAAAGAGAAGTGGGAGAAGGCAAAGGAAGAGTACTCCGAAGTCTCCAAGAACATGAGAGAGTGGGCTAAGGAGAAGGCGGGAGAGATGAAAGAGAAAGCCTTCGAGATCAGGAAACAGTACTACCTGACCTGGGTAGTGATGGTTGAAAAGTGGATCGAGAAGCTCCAGGCTGAGATAAACGAGTTGAGTCTCGCCAGCGATGTGAAAGAGGAAATTGCAGAAAGGCTTGCCGAGACCTTTGAAAAGCTGGAAGAGTTTAAGAGCGAGATAAACGAGAGCGACAGCCCTGAAGATCTGAGAGGTGTGGTGGCGGAGATCAGAGAGGTGTGGAAAGACCTCAGGTACGAGCTAAGAGCTTCTGTGCACAGTTATGCGGTGGAGAAGTTCAGGCACTTGTATGAGAGACTCGAGCAGGTCAGGGACAGGCTCGAAGCCCAAAGCGTCGATACAAGCGAGCTGGATGTGATGCTGAGCGACATAAATGATACTATTGGGGATCTTGAAAAGGCTGTAGGAACTCCAGAGTTCGAGGGCAAAGTTAAAGAAGCTAAAGACCTCTTTGCCGAAGCGTTTGAGAAAGTGAAGGAGATCGTCAGAGAGAGGGAGGAGATCCTCGGGGCCAAGGTGCTCGGGTACGAGTCCGGGATAGCCTACGCGAAGGTGAAGGGTAGTTTCACGCTGAGCGGAAACTTCAGCCACGTGCTGATAAAAGGAGAAGGTAACGTCATACTGCCAAAGGAGAACATCGTCACCAAAGTCGAAAGGGACGGAGAGCTGCACATAGTCGCGAGGGGACAGCTTACGGCGAGCGGTGATGGGGAGTTCAGGATTATCGCCATAGGCAAGGGTACACTCGACCTCAGCGGTGAGGGTTACTATAGGGTCAAGCTCTCGCCGAAGGAGCCTATGGGTAACGAGACTGAGTTTAGCGGTAACGAGAGTCTGCAATTCGGGGTGATTGAATGAGGCTTTGGCTCGCGCTAATCACTCTGCTGGTTTCCGCTGTACTGATGGGATGCACGCAGGTGCAGCAGGCAGAGGGGCAGCAGGAAACACAGCCAACCGTAACGCCTACGGAAACTCCAGAAGTCTACAGCGAACTCGGAAACATCTCTGAAGAACTGCAGGAAATCGAACAGTTGCTGAAGGAGCTTGAGGAGCTCGAAAACGTTTCCTTCGAGAGCTAATTTTTCATTTTTTAGTAAGTAGACTTTTCTGGTGCCAGTTCAGAGTATATCCTCGCTCCCTTACCATCTTGGCGCTTTCCTTTCTAGTTCTTGAGACCTTTGCTTCGATCGTTTTTCTGTTCTGAGTATTTACATATTTTTGCCCAATGCTTACGTTTAAGAACCGCCATACTGGTCACGGACTTCTCCAAACGAACCAAACGTCGCCCTTACAAGGCGGAGATCGCCGGTTCGAATCCGAGGACACAAGAACAGTTCCTGAGTTCGGAAGATAAAGGATTATTGAAACTGAGTTAGAAATTCTAACCTGGTTTACCTCAGATGTATAGTATTAGACAAAACATTTTTAACCAATGAAATTGGGAAGAAAACCCGAAAAAGAAGTTGTTAGATGGCTAACCATGGAAGAGCTAAACGAAGAAATTCGAAAGAGAAAAATCTGCTCTGAAGTCCTGAAAAAACTTTTCTTCATAAAAGAGCTATACAAAGGAGCTACAGTTCCTGAGGCAGCGAAAGAAGTCGGAGTGAGCAAGGTTATAGGCTACGTATGGCTTGAAAGGTGGAACGAGAAGGGTCTGGAAGGTTTAAAACCAAATTACGGAGGAGGTAGGCCTTCTGAGTTAAGCGATGAGCAGAAAGAGGAGCTGAAGGCTATTCTGAAGGAGAGGGATGACTGGACAACGAAGGAGGTGAGAGAGTTCATCAAGGAGAGGTTTGGAGTGGAGTACAGCTTAAGGCACGTAAGCAGAATACTAAGATCTTTCGGAATGAAATATGCCAAACCCTATCCAAAGGATTGCAGAAGGCCTGAAAATGCAGAGGAGGGGTTTAAAACGCACATCGCTGAGCGATGGCGCGCCGTGCTACGCACGTACGAAACTTGAAGAAATTGAGTTGGAAAATTGCATCATAGGATTTCTGGATGAAACCTCTCCGCAACTTACTTCAAACACTCAAAGGCTTTGGTCCTTCAATAAACCATCTGTGAAGAAGAACACGACAAAGATGAAAGTCAATACTTTCGGTTTCTATGCGATAAATGGGGAGAGCGTTGTTGATTTCAAAGAGAATTCCAAAAAAGAATCCGTATGTGAATTTCTGGAGGAGATAAGGAATAGGGATCCCCATAAAACCATAGTCATCGTCCTGGACAACTTCAGATCGCATCATGCTAAAAAACAAGGAGGAAAGCAGAGGAACTGAATATTTCTCTTGTTTACCTTCCCCCTTACTCTCCCGATCTGAATCCGATTGAGCAGATCTGGAGAGCAATAAAGAGGGTGATCTCCCCCCTTCTCATAAAGACGTTTTGAGGAGCTTAAGGAAGTGATTTCGGATAGCTTTTACAAGTTAACTCAGAGAATTAGCTTCACAGAAAAGTGGATGAGAAAGTTCTCGGATTTTGGTTAATTTGGTTATGCCAGATACTATAATTTACCGGTAAATTGGTGTCTAAGTTGCCCCCGCATTTTACAAAGCCTTAATGTAAAATATATCATTCTTCTCCTCTCATGGCCCTCTTCAAAATTTCAAACACAACTTTCAAACGCCCCTTTCTGATTTCTTTCCATATAAAACTCGGTCGGATGTAGAAGCGGAGATAGCAATGTTTCAGAAGCTTTGAAATCTCCTCAGAAGTCATATATAAGTTTTTCAAAACAGGCTTACCGGCGGTGTAATCGTCAAAGTTTTCAGTGAGAATGAGTCCTTTTTCCTTCGCCTCTTCATAAATTTCTGTTCCCGGATACGGCGTAAGGATTGAGAACTGTGCATAATCAGGGTTGAGCTTAATAGCCAACTTTAGAGTCTCTTTTACGTCCTTTTTCGTTTCATGCGGAGCACCGATGATGAAAGAGCAAACTGTCTCAATTCCCACCTTTTTCGTAATCTCAATCGCCCTTTTAACAGCATCGAGCTTTATCCTTTTCCTGTAGTATTTGTTCAGAATTTCTTTATTTGCAGATTCAACACCGTAGTATATTACCGAACATCCCGCTTCTCTCATTTTGCGGAGCATTTCTTCGTTTATTGTGTCAACTCTTGATGAGCAGCTCCATTCAACATCAAGTCCCCTCTTCTTTATCTCATCACAGATCTCAAAAACTCTTTTTCTGTTTAATGTGAAGGTGTCATCCCCAAACGCGATGTGCTTCGCCCCGAAATTCTCGGCGAGCCACTCCATTTCATCCACGACGTTTTTTGCACTCCTTGCCCTGAATCTTCTCCCGAGAAAGAGCGAGGAGCTGCAGTACCTGCAGGCGAAAGGGCAGCCCCGGGAGGTTATCATGGGGAACTGCTCAAGTTTTTGGCCCAGGAGAGAGTACTTTTCGAGTGGCATTAAGTCAAAAGCGGGAAAAGGGAGGGAATCAAGGTCCTCGATGAATCCTCTCGGACCGTTATCTACAATCTTTCCTTTATCTCTGTAAATCACCCCTTCAACGCCATTCAGGCTTTTCCCGGCCTCAACTCTCTCCGCAACTTCAGCAATTGTTTCCTCTCCCTCCCCCATGCAGACCGCATCGACAAAGTCGTGTCTGAGTGCATCAAAAGGGCGGAAGGTTACGTGGACTCCCCCCATTATAACGAATGCACCGAGCTTCTCCTTTATCATTTTGGCATACCTTAGAGCAGAGTTGAACGTTGCCGTTGTAGAGGTTATCCCCACAATCTCGGAGTTCTTCAACCTCTCCACAAGCTTCTCGAAACTCAGCTTCTCCACGAGGTCGTCAATGATTTGAACCCTGAATCCCTTCTCCCTCAAAGCTGCCGCAAGGTAACCCAGGCCGAGAGGAGGTGTGGAAATCCCCAGCCTCTTGACCACTTCAACAGCAGCGTTTGGATTTACCAGAGATATAGTATAGCTCATACTCCTTTACCCTTTCCCACCACTTCCTGTTGTTCACACACCCCGGATCAGGCTTCAGGTAGTCGCCGAAGTAGTTGTAGGCTCTCGCCCTGCAACCGCCGCAAACATACCTGTAACTACAGCTCCCACAACCTTCAAGCAAGTCCTTGTCTCTCAAATCCTCAAAGACGTGGTTGTGCAACCATAACTCCTCCAGATCATCCTCTCTCACATTCCCCACTTTAAGCGGGAAAAACACACACGGCTGAATGTCCCCATTCGCCTTTATGGCGAAGTAAAACCTTCCCGCCCCACAACCGCCAATGAACTCCGCCAGTTCCCTCAGCCTCTCTCCGGCATTGACGTTGTAGAAGTGGGTTGGTACAATCTCTCCCTGACACTGCAGCGCAACTCTGGCAAACTGAGGAGCGGTTGAGAGGAGAGAGATGTTTGAGGAGTAGTTTTTCTTGTACAGCCACTTCAGCAGTTCCTCCCTCTGCTCTGGTGCTATGTCCGACTCAACTATCTCTCTGCCCCTCCCTGTAGGAATGAAGTTGTAGTGCATGAACCAGTTAACACCAAGTTTTTCGCATAACTCGACGACTGCCGGGACATCCTCATAGTTGAATTTCGTAACCGTCATCGATACGTTGACAAACAGCCCCGCCTTTACCGCATTCTTTATCCCCTCAACGGTTCTGTCAAAGCACCCTTTTATCCCCCTGAAGGCCTCATGCGTTTCCTTTACTCCGTCAAGACTTATCTGCACGTATCCCACACCATTCTCCTTCATCTCTTTGGCCTTTTCTTCGGTAATTAGAGTTCCGTTGGTCGCTACCGCAACGTAGATTCCTTTTTCAGCGGCATAACTTGTAAGCTCGAAGATGTCCTTCCTGACCAGAGGCTCACCACCTGAGAATGCAATTATCGTCACGCCCAGCCTGTCGAGCCTGTTTATGAGGTCGAGAGCTTCATCGGTGGTGAGCTCATCATGCAAAGCTTTCCCTGCCGTTGCGTAGCAGTGCTTGCATCGGAGGTTGCATGCGTAGGTCACATCCCACACAACCTGGAATGGGGCACCCGGAACGAACGGTTTTCTCACGCCAAAATGGGCAATCCCTTTTATAACACTTGCCAGTCCCTTTCTCCAGTAAGCATCTTTGAACTTCTCCCTGAGTTCATCCATCGTGACATTGAATGCTTCTGCTCCCCTGTCGAGAACAGCTCCGACAAACTTGGCTGCTGCCCTGCACTTCCAGCAGGCATCACTCCGATAACCAAGAGCCAATTCCAGAGCAACCTCGAGCCTCGACTTCTTGCAGGTTGAGCAGTATGCAGTTAAGCCCTGAAGGGTTTTTCTCGTTACTATGTTATTCGTGAAGTGTGTGAAAAGGGAAAGTTTATCCATCACGGTTGCTCACCTCACAATATTCACTCCATCATAATGATACATTCAATTTTACTTAACTTTTTGGTTTAATTTTTAAATCAACAAATGAGTTTAGATGTATTGGTGAAATTGTATCAGAAACCGAATTGTAAATTTTATTGCAAACATAGCATCTTAACTTTGCAGCGCTCCTGTCAAGCTCAAACGGCATATTTATACTCCACGATATCGCCACTTTAGAGCGGTTAACTCTCAACTTGAGGTGGGGAGAAACGAATACAGGATTGCAGGGGAGACCATACTTCAAATCAACTCATCTAAACACCCAACAATACCCCTAACGCTCTTTAAAGCGGCACACTCAGGAAGCTCCAAAAAAGACTTCCCCTCAACGTCAAATTTTGAAATCATCTCATCTTCAGGAACAACATGGATAAAATCAAATCCTTTGCTTCTCGCCTCCACCTCAACCTCAGCCCCTGTCTTTACTCTGTTAACTATTAAACCCGCCCTCTTGAACCCTGTAGCCTTCTTTGCAACCTTTAATATCTGCTCGGCCACCTGAAACCCCTTCTTGGACATGTCTGTTACGACGAGAAGTGAGTCAACGCTCCTCATTACCCTGCGGTTTATCTGCTCAATCCCCGCCTCTCCATCAATAATTGTGTAGTCAAAGGACTTGGATAGAATCTCAATCGCCTCTCGCAGCATGGTATTGAGCTGGCAGTAGCATCCCTCCTCCTCAGGTCTTCCAACGGCAAGTAAGGCAAATCCACTCCCCTCAACTAGTACCTCAAAAATCTTGTAGTCCACAGATGCTGCAATCTCCACTTTGTCGTATTTCTGCCTCAGCAACTCGATAATCTCCTCTCTCACGTCATTGAGTGTCTTCTTGACTTTAACCCCTAGAGACATCGCCAGCCCACCAGCAGGATCAGCATCCACGGCCAGAATTTTATGGTTCTCTGAGAGCAATTTTACGAGCATCGCAGAGATTGAAGTCTTTCCTACACCACCTTTCCCGACAACTGCGATTCTCATCCTTTATCCCTCTTTTTTCTCATTCTCTCCCTTATCCTTCTGAGTTCAGGAATCTCGCTGCACACATCGCTGTAATTGCATTCATCGCAGTTCAAAACCTTCTCCTCATGCATTTTTATCAGCGCTTCCACAATCTTCTTTCCCTTCGAAAACTGCTCTTTCAACACTTCAATCTCCTCTTTAGAGGTGAGAAATATGACGTCGGTAGCCCTTACAAAATCGAGGGAGTTCATGGACTCAATGATCGCCCTGCCAAAAACTCCGAGGTTGAAACCCTCTCTATCCGCATTAACCCCAACCCTCAACCAGACCCTCATATGACTTGGCAGACTCCTGATTGTAACGCCTCTGAGATTCAGACTGTAAAATGCATCTCTCATAGCCCTGAAACACTCGTAGGCATCATCAACTTCAGCTTCGGAGATGACGATGACAGCCAGCTGCTCTCTCCCATTTTTCTTTGGCAGATAAATCCTGTTCTCAGCCTCTCCCCACATTAGAAGCAATGCTGAACTCTGCTTACCAAGCTCGTAGGCAAGCTCCCCTCTCAAAATTACATCCTTCCCTCTATCCCACCCTGGAAATTCCTGACAATCTCTTATATCAACCAACCCCTCTTCAACTTTTCCATTCACAAACCGTCGAATCTCGGAAACAAGCTCTTCAAACATCTCCAAATTCCTCTTCCGCAACTATCGCAGCCCCTATGGATGCAGCAAGCTGAGGATGTGGGAATTCCACATACTCCCCGCCAATAGCCTCCGCAATTCTCTCGGTTATGCTTTTGAACTTTGCCACGCCACCTGTAATTGTGTATCTTCCTCCAATGCCAAACCTGTTAGCCTGAGCGACTGCGAGCTTGGCAATTGAGTCGCAAACTGCAGCAATAATGTTTTCCTTGCTTTCACCCTCATTTACATAGGAAACCACCTCGCTTTCTGCGAAAACCGCACATTGCGAGGTTGTTGAAAGCTTTCTGTCAGCTTTTGATGCAGCTTCATCAATTTCTTCAACCGCAATTCCGAGTGCGGAGCTCATCACCTCCAAAAACCTTCCGCTCCCGCTCGCACACTTGTCATTTCTCATGAAATCTATAACGTTGCCATCCTTATCAACCGATATCGCCGTGATGCTCTGCCCGCCTATGTCCAGAACG
Source organism: Archaeoglobus sp. (assembly GCF_017656475.1). Classification (GTDB taxonomy): domain Archaea; phylum Halobacteriota; class Archaeoglobi; order Archaeoglobales; family Archaeoglobaceae; genus Archaeoglobus. The sequence goes on along the minus strand of NZ_JACDNT010000022.1, from coordinate 14,323 downwards.
AAGTCCGCATCAACAATATCTCTCGCAGCAATCGCGAGGCATACAACATCATCTTCCTTCACTTCCGCAAAATCTACAAGTCCAGCACCGCTACCCGTTGAGCAGCAGTGTTCAAAATCCCCAATTTTTCCTCTCAAGTTCTTCAAAACCGACTCCATATCTCCTCTCGTCTCCTCTATGGCTGCTGAAACCACCTTTCCATCCCAAAGAACCGCCTTGGTGAACCTCATCCCAACGTCAACGCCGAGAAACATTCATTCACCCCCGTACTTCTCCATTGCAAAAATCGCCGCTCCAAGAGCTCCCACAATCTGCGGATCGACGCCAAGATCAACGAATTTTACTCCCAGAATCTTCTCAAGCTCATGCTTTACCCCTCTGTTCTTTGCCACACCTCCAGTCAGCGTAACCTCTCTCTCCACTCCAACTCGCCTTGCAAGGTAGTATATCCTCTCCGCCATTGACCTGTTCACTCCCGCGGCGATATCCTCTTTGGGAAATTTGCGCTGCATGTAGTGCAAGACTTCTGTTTCAGCATATATGCTGCATCTCGCGGTTATTGCGACTGGATTTGAAGCTTTGAATGTCATCTCTCCAAGTTCATCCAGAGTCAGACCGAGGGCTCTTGCCTGTATTTCAAGAAACCTACCCGTTCCAGCCGCGCATTTGTCGTTCATCACGAAATTAGCTAAATTGCCATTCCCATCAATTCTGATGACCTTCGCATCCTGTCCGCCGATGTCAATTATCGTTCTTATCGCTGGATTCAGCCAGAATGCTCCTCTGCCGTGGCAGCTTATCTCACTCACGTGCTCTTTAGCAAATCCGTCTTCAACCAGCTTCTCTCTGCCATAACCTGTTGAGAATATCACTACATCATCCGGACTCACTCCAACCTCTTCAAGAAGCTCTCCCATGACTTTCTTGGCAGATTCAACAGGATTTGGCAGAACTCTGATGTTTCTGTACCCGGTTATTCTGCCATCTTCAAGCAAAACTGCCTGTGCTGTTAAAGAACCAACGTCGGTTCCACCGAAAAGCAACAAATCACCTCCTGCTTCCCCTCCTTCTTCTCCTTTTCTTGGCAACAACATTCTGAACGAAGTCGAGAATCATCTCCTGAAGGACGCTTACAGATGTTATTCTTCGGTTCCATGCATCCCCATCAAGCTTCAGGACAGGAATTCCCTTACTGCTCATGCCATCGCGAAGTATCCTGAAAACAGCTTGGGACTGCTTGCATGCATGATGACCGCAGTAAATCGCACAGTTTGCGTTCAGATCTTCTGCCAGATAGATGAAGTCCTCAGTCCACCTCAACCCCATGTTTTCAGCGCCCATCTGCCTTGTCATCTGGTAGTCCCAAGAAGTTTTGATGATTGCTTCAAGTGCATCTTCTTTCGTGAAAACCTCGTAAATTTGAGGAAATCCGCCTGAATTCAAAATGTCGGTAAGATAAGTTATCCCGTTATCCTCCATCCATAGCCAGAGGTCGTAGAGGTCTATGTAATAGCCTGTATAAACCCACAAACTCCTCGCAATTTCCCTCTCAGCAGGATACTCTCCCCTCTTCAATCTCTTCTCTGCCACCTCAAGGAGCTTTTCGAACATAGAAACTGCTTCGTCTCTTCCCCACATGGTAAAGCGGGTTCCACAGCTAAGCATGGTGAACATGTTGGGAACCGGGCATGGGGAGTGTTTTTTGAGTTCGTGAAGCTCCCAGTAGAGCTCCGTGCAGGTGTTACCGTTTTCTATCACCTTAACAATTCTGTCTTCATCTATCTCTTCTCCCACAAATTCTTCAATCTCTCTAACCATGTTCAGGAAGAGCTTTCTGTAGAGTTCGTAGTCGAAAACGCCGTCCCCCATCTTATCCAGCATGAATTCTGGGACGTTGAGCGTTTCAGCCACAAACTCGTGAATTTTCGAGTTGGCGTCACACGCTCCAGGGCAGGCTGATATCATTGCATCAGGGGCTATTTCTAAACCCTTCATAGCGGTAAGCATTGAGCCAAGAGCAGTAGTGTTTGAAGAGCATACGTAGTCAGGGATTCCGAGAGACATTGCATAGTCCCAGTACGGTTCTCCTTCTCCTTCAAGTGCAAGGGCGCCCATCGTGCTCATCATTTCGGTCGTCAGAGGGACAGCGTTCTCAAATGCATGAATGAGTTCCGGTGGAAAGTTGAATGGTATCAGTATAACCTTCTTACCTTTCTCCTTAGCCTTCACCGCCTCGTTCACGTGCTTTGAAAGTACATTCTTCAGAAAATACAGACCAGCATCACCATGCCTCTTGTCGAGAAAAGAGAGAATCGTATGACCCTGTATTTCTCCAGTCAACCTTGCAAGTCCCTCAAGTTCACTTTTGCTGTATTTTCCAATTTTTTCGATGGTTCTTAAAATTTCAGAACCTCTTTTGACCAACCCCGGAATTTCATTCATAATATCACCTTTTCAACCTCTCAAGGAAAGCCTGAACTCTCGTCTTTATCCTGCCAATGTCGGCTGTAGAGGCATACTCCTTCTCAAGAACCAGAACCGGTATGCCATCCTTTTCAAGATCCATTCTCAGCTTCGCATTTTCAATGCCAAACAGATCACAGAACTTGTTGTGCTGCAAAATCACACCATCTACCTCAGCCTCTACGGCCATGCTTTTAATGAAGTTCTTCCTGAAAGCGTACTCTCCAAACATTCTTGCGCAGATCTTCAGGTTGTTGAGGTATTTAGCTGCCAGAAAATCGTAAATTTCACTTCCATCATACTCAGCCATGTTCCAGAAGCTCCCTCCTCCAAAGCAAGTTGTTTCGGCCACGATCAATGCACCCATCTCTTCTATCTTCCTTATGAGCTCAATCTCATCAAGAGGACTGCCAGCGAGCAGAACCTTAGCTCTAAAATCCACTTTCTTTTTCTCAGCCATTGCAGATTCAAGCAGTTGCAGAAACACCTCCGATGGCAAAGACTCTCTCGCCACAACAACAGCTATCGCATCACTCCCGTAAAATCTCGGCTTCTTGAACCTCAGCCTGTAGAACTCCCTCATTTTCTCGTTTATTTCATCCTGAACTTTTGCATACCTCACAATTTCGTCTTCGGTAATTTCAACACCAAATCTGTTCTCAAAAGCCTCCTTCAACCTTTTAATTTCATTTGAGAAGAATTCAAGCGTGTCTCCGTTAACGAGGTGGGGAACTTTGAAGTAATGCATGAACTCTGGATTTTTCGCATGCTGAACTTCATCAAAGGTGCCCATCCAGTGGTCACATCCTCTCACTCTCACAAGACCGTCGAGGAAGTCGTAGCTGCCATTAAGAACCAATTCGAGACAGCTTCTGCATAAGCTGCAGTTGTACCTCGAAAGGTATGAGTCCGCTGTAGAAGTATCTGCGTTTCCAGCCCCTCTCAATCTGAATGGCAAGATTCTGACGGCCTCAGCCACTTCCTTCGGCATGGCTATGCAGGCATGGCCTACAACCGCATTTCCCTCTGACCTCCACTTTTCCACGTATTCGTTCTCAAGAGTTGATGCTATTTCATGAATTTTCGATAAACTCATTCTCCACCTCCTTTGTTGATCTTAACAATACCGGCAAGGGACTGGACAAGTGGTGTTACTGCTGCTGTGAGAAGTTCGGGATTTGAGAGCAAAACTTCAACAAAAGACTTTGTCAAGTTGTTGATTAACTTTTCAACCTCTTTGCTGTCTGCAGAAGCGATTGCCGTATTGATTGCTCCCGAAATTACCTCAGGATTTCTCTCTACAACCTCGTTGAAGGTTTTTGCAGCAGCAGTGATAACATCTCCCAGCTTTTCAGCATCTATTTCCTTTATGATCGCCGTTAAAATTTGCGATGTCAGTTCAGCTGGTAGCTCTTCGAATTTTGACAGGAATCTGCTTAGCATCTCGACAAGGACGTTAATTGTGACAGGAATTAAAGAAGTCAAGGACATCAAAGCAACAGGATTCCGCCAGAGTGCATTGACAAAGGCCTCATTCACATCTCCTGCATCATCCAGAACGGCAAGAATGGCTTTTTTCAGCCCCTCAACATCTACGTTGTTAAGAAGTTTCTCGATTAAATTCTCAGTAACCTCCTTGAATTTTCTTTCGCCCCTTCCCAGTATGTAGTTGCCCTCGTGCAACCTGTTTACGAATTTCGCCAGATTCTCGACCAGCTTTGCCAGATCCTCAACATTCAGACTCTCCAGCGTTTTAAAGGTTGCACTTGCGAGAAGCTCAGCCGGCATCTCTGCTCTCTGCAAAGCGTCATTTGCAATGGCGATGCTTGCGTTGGCCACCGCAGGCACTGAAGCCATCAGATTTGCAACCTTAATCGGATTGCTGACAATTTTCTCGTTCAGAATCTCAAAAACATCCTGTGAGCAATAAGCGGAATCTTCAACAAACTTCCTCAGCTTACCAAAGTCCAGTGTTTCGAGAAACTCCCCTAATTTCTCACCGGTTACCTCAGCAAATAGCGTTGGATGGTCTTTTCTCAGCCTCTCCATTCCATCAAAGAATTCGTTCAGCGTTTCCGCAGCATATTTCGCATCAAAATCGCCTGCAACTCCTTTAAACATCCCCACGAGAGCGTCACTTGTGAATTTGCTCGAATATGCATTGAACCTCCTCATTACTCCAAAGAGCGTATTTGCGGTTCTCGGCATAAGGCTGAAAACAGTTGCTGTAAATTCTATATCCTTATCCAGTATCTCTCTAACCTCACTTTCCACAACGGCTGGATTAAAGAACTCATTTGCGGACTTTCTGAGAAGCTCTTTGTAGAATGGAGATTCCGCAAGAATTTTGAAAATTCCAAAGCTCATATCGCCCATAATACCACCTCAAAGCTGCTTGCAATCATAAAAATGCCTTGCAACATCCATCTGACAGAGCTGCCTTCCCCCCATCCAGAGCTGGACCATTTTGACGTCCCTCCAGTGCTTCTCCACGTCGAAGCTTCTGTCTATTCCATAATGAGAGAGTAAATCCACCGCTTTCCTTGCAACATCACAGCAGGCATCGCAAACCTTCAGCTTCAAAGCCCTGCCTCTCGCAACCATTTCGGCAGAGTATCTTTCACCGTAGATATCCGGTCGGTCGAGCATTCTGGCGTAGGTGTAAACCGCTGCCCTGCTCACCTCAATCTCGGCAGCTATGTCTGCGAGAACTGCTGCGACAGCGGTGTTCTCCTTTAGAGGTTTTCCCCGGTATCTAAGCTCACCACACTTCTCGTAAAGAATCTCGTATATGTTCTCCATCGCACCTAGAGTCATCGCCGCACTCCCTAGACAACCCGTGGCGATTATTTCCCTGAAGTATTTGGCATCAAGACCTTCTCCCCACGCTCTGTAATGCTTCGGCACCCTAACGTTGTCGAACCATATGTCGGAGTTCTTGTCAGCCGCCATCCCTGCCTTGCGATACGGCTCTCCCTGCTTTACTCCCGGCAAATTGGCAGGGATGTATATGTAGGCAAAATACTTCTCATCAGCTTCTCCGGGCTTTGTCGTGCAAACAACACCGAACAGATCCGCCATTCCTCCCGTGTTGGTGGGCCAGAGCTTGTGCCCGTTGATAACCCACTCATCACCATCAAGAACTGCAGTCGTTCTGATGGTCTTTCCCCTCAACTCGTCCAGATTTTCGATGTCCGATCCGCCCTGCGGTTCTGTCATGGCGTTTGCAGCTATCGTCAGCTTTTTCCTGGCAAAAAGCTCGGAAAATTCGGCACATAGGTCATAGTTAATGTGAGGCTTTACAGTTATCATGAAAAGCGGCCAGAAGGTTACACCAACCGAAACAGCAATGCCAGTGTCGTATCTTCCAATTTCCTCCATCAACCTCGCAGTTATGGAGCCGAAGTAGTCGGAATTGCCAATTCCCCACCCACCAAACTCCCCGGGAAAAACGCCCATCTGAAAGCCATAACCAACCATCAGTTTCTCAAGAGCTGGCTCAACGTAGCGGTGCTCCTTCCAGTCCTCGTCAAACTCTCTTCTGTATGGCAGAACGTACTTTTCTCCCCAATCCTTTATCATCTCTGCAAGGTACCTCTCAAGGGGAGACTCAAACTCTCGAATTCTTGCAAACTCCAAAATATCACCTCTCCCACAGCTTACTGGCGAAAAATCTTTCAGAGAGCTCAAGCAAAGAGTGCTGCTGGTTCAACAATGCCGCAATGCTCTTAGCATCTCTCCACTGCTTCTCCAGCAACCCCTCCCTCGCGTATCCCTGAGATGCCATGAGTTCCATCGCTCTATCAGCGACATTGAAGGCAGCTCCTGAGCATTTCAAAGCCGTAATTGCTGATAGCGTGTGTATCTCATCATCGCTCCTGTCCTCAAGCATCGACTTCGCCAGAAACTGAGCAGCCATGCTCGCTTCAATCGCCTCTTTCGCCACCTCTCCGAGCACCTCAGCATCAACAGTATTATCTTTAAGCGGTTTCCCCCTTATGAACCTCTTCTCAGCCCAATCGCCAACGATTCTGCACGAATCAACCGCAGAACCAACGCACAGCGAGGAAAGGCAGAGATTAAGGTATATTTCCAGCCTTTTCCAGGCATCACCCTTTATTATTCTGCTCTTCTCAACTTCAGCCTTTATTCTTACATCGCAGTTTCTGCTCGCATTTAGCCCTGCAGTCTTTACGATTTCTCCTCTCTCCACCTCTTCTCCGTCAAGAACGGCAAGAGAGACTCCATCATAGTTGCAGAATACTACAAAGAGGTCAGCATCGAAGCCAGAGTTGAGAGGTCTGCCGTAAAATTTAATCCTGATTTTATTACCTTTTTCAACCGCTTTGGCAAGTTCAAAACCTCTGAAATCGTCGTTTCCGAACTGCGGCGGCACAATGGACACTCTGCAGAAACCGCTGGAGAGCTTATCAACCATAAAGTCGAAAACCTCACTACCAATTGCTGAAGCAGAGGAGGCTACGAGAGCAGAAAGGACAAAACCTATTCCGGCATCAGCCTTTCCTATTTCCGAAAAGCTGTGGTATAAAATCGGCGGAAGCTCTTCAAAGCTCAATCCCGCCCCTCCGGCAGACTCTGGAACCAGAAGCTTCTGCATGCCGATGTCAACAAACAGCTTTTTCATCGCTCTCTCTGCCATCTCAAAATTGTCGTCAATCTCATGACGGTAAGGCATGACTTCCTTCTCAGCCCATTCCTTGATGCTCTTGGTAATCATCTCGGCAGTATCGCTCTTAAGTTCAGCAAGTGGATTGATTGTTGTTCTCATCACTCACTCATACTATCAACAGAGATAAAATCATTATGGGATAACCATGATAATATTTAATTGTTCCATGCACACAATAGCCCCGATCATGCACAAAACTTTTTAAAATTTCATGATTATTACCAATCATGAAAAGAAGACTGCACACAACGATCAGCGAGGAGGCGAGCAGGATAATCGAGAAATACCTTGCGGAATATGGAAGAGTGAACAACGTAATCGAAGAGGCTCTGGCTGTTTTCGACAGATACAAGAGAGGTATAAATGAGAGGTCCTGCAATCTTACCGAAATAATGGATGAGGCAAATCTTGTTGCTTTCAACGCTAAAACGATTGAACTTGTAGTTTCCGGAGAAATTGAAAAAGCCCTTTGCGATAATGAGCTTGAAATACTGATCAGGAGACAGTACAACAAACCCATCTCCGAGATATCTCTTTCAGAAGCTATTGAAGGTGTTAAGGAGTGCTTGATCACAACGAGAAAAGCCACAAAGGTGAACCTTAAACGAGATGATGCTGGATACTATCTTCTGGTTACATCTAATCTTGGTCAGAACACTGACTTGATATTATGTGAGGCTTTAAGAAGATTTTTTGAGCTAAATTACAGCGTCAAGGTAACATTTGAAGTCTTTCCACAGGGTTACAGCCTTTTTATCAGGGAGAAAAAGCCCAAATCCGGGATTTTAGAGAATGCAGGAGTTAAGGCTACTCCAAAACTCTGAACTCTAATCAATCTTTCAAGACTCTGGCAAAGAACTTTCCCTGCTCTCCTTTAATTTCTCGGTATTCGTAGTTGAGTAATCCGGAGTTTTGGAGAGGAGCTAATCCTTCTCCAGTTGGTGTCTTGAAGACCACCCTGAAATAGCCTGTTGAGGTGTAGTACTCGAAACTCAGCTTGTCATCGTGATAGAGGTAGGCGTGCGTAACTTTATTGTAAACAGTTTGTCTGCGGGCACGCCGAAAGACTTGGCTATTCCAAACACTTCGTCCGGTTTCTGGTAAAGTTCGTAGCTGTACACTTTGATCTTCTCCGGCACTTTCAGGTTCTTAGCATTTTCATCAAGCTCAATTTCGAACGGGAAGGGATTTCTATCCTTCACCTCTATTACACTTCCATTTGGAAGGTTGTAGTAAACACCGGTCTCAGTGTCACAGTTCTCTCTGGGTCAGTGAGGTTGAACCGTTCGGCAGAATCCCATATGGGGAAAAGGCTGTGAAGGGTCAGAGTAACTAATGCGGCAACCACGATCGTCACGACGATGCGCTTTTGCATGCTTTCACCTTGTTTTTCTTCATCAGTCCGAAAATTAAAGCGTTACAGTCACTGTAACAAATCAAATTTTGGAGTTCTCTCAGAATTTCAAGCTTAGGCTTAATGACCATTGCTGTCACTATTACCATCCAACATAAATTAATTACTGATAACACACTACAATATTTTGAAGCTCATCTCGCCGTGGAATACATCACCTTACAAGTATGACATCATTAACCTTCTCAGCAAGCTCTACATCAGCAGTGACTAGCTTAGCACCGTATTTCTCAGATGTGGCTACGAAAAGAGCGTCGTAAGCTGTGATTCTCTTTTCGATGGCAATTTTGAATGCATAATCGTAAAGCTCGGCAGATCTTACGACCTGACAGACAGACGTTACGAATTCGATGCATTTGTCCAGAGCGTTCTCCACAATTTCAACTTTCTCTCCCCCAAACACAACTTTCTTCCATGCGACGTTTGTGAGTTCAGCTATTGCGAGGTCGATAGTGTAGAGGGTCTTGGATTCCTCTATTATCTTTTCCGCTTTGGAAACCACCTCATCCTCCCTGAAAAAGACTGCCGCAATGACGTTGGAGTCAAGAACAACCTTATCTGGCATTTCGATCCTCTCTTATCATCTCAGAAATCCTCGAACTTTTCATCATTTTTCTCAACTCCCTCGCTTCTGCAATCAGTCTCTTTTTTGCCTCCTCACGAACTCTTTCGATAATCATCTTTCTTATCTCCTCCTGCCAGTTCACTTCTTTCATTTTCTCCATCGCTTCTCGGACTTCCTTTGGTATTCGTACACTATATGTTGTTGTAGACATACAATGTAAACATAGTCGAAAGAGTATATATTGTTTGCTGAGGGTATTTTCGATACAACCTTTGCGTACAACAGTAAAGAATCTTGGGATTTAACTTAACCGGACAACCTTATTTAAATCAAAACCCATACTGTGTTCGTGAAACAGCTAAGCTCATTCGACATCAAGGCATGCGTTGCGGAACTCAAGGAACTCGAAGGGGGAAAGGTCGAGAAGGTTTACCACCACCCGCCAGACGAGATAAGGATAAGGATTTACGCTGGCAGGAAGGTTGATCTGGTAATTGAGGCGGGAAGGAGGATTCACCTCACCAAGTTTCCCAAGCAGGCTCCGAGATTTCCGTCGGCCTTTGCAATGCTGCTGAGGAAGCACCTCGAAGGTGCGAGGGTGAGGAAAATAGAGCAGTACGACTTTGACAGAGTTGTGGTTATCGAGTTCGAGCGTTTTGGAGAGGCAAGAAGGCTCGTGGCCGAACTTTTCTCGAAGGGAAACGTTGTGCTGCTGAATGAAGAGAACAGAGTCATCATGCCATTAAAACACACGTTGAAGGTTGGGGAGGTTTACAAATTCCCGGAAAGAAAGGAGAAGAGGGATGAGGATAGGGAAGTGGTCAGAGTTCTCGCAATGTCCGGGCTTGGTGGGCTTTACGCGGAGGAAGTTTGCCTTAGAGCTGGAATTGACAAGAAAAAGAAGTACTCGGAGCTGAGCGAGGAGGAAAGGAAGAAGATTGATGAAGAAATTGAGAAGCTGATGAATTTCTCACCCAGGCCACAGATTATCATAAAGGATGGCGACTACCTCGACGTTGTCCCGATGGATTTGTTTTACTACTCGAAATATGAGAGGAAGTACTTCGAATCTTTCAACGAAGCTCTGGATGACTACTTCTCGAAGAAGCTTGCAGAGATTGACGAGCTTGAGTCGATGAAGAGCGAGGAGCTTGAGAAGCTGAAGAAAAGGCTTCAGATACAGGAGGAGAGCTTGAAAAGGTTCGAGGAAGAGACTGAGAAGTTTAAAAGGATTGGAAATGCTATCTACGAGAACTATCAGATGGTGGAAAAAATTATCGAGGCTTTCAGGGCTGCGAGGGAGAGAAGGAGCTGGGATGAGATCAAGCAGATTGTTTCAAAGGATGAGAAACTGAAAAAGATTGTCAAAGCCGTTAAACCTGAGAAAAACGCCATCGTGGTGAAGATAGGCGATTTTGAGGCGGAGCTTGAGATAAAGAAGAGCATTCACGAGAACGCAGACATTTACTACGAGAGGGCGAAGAAGGCGAGAGAGAAAGCAGAAGGTGTGAAGAAGGCAATTGAGGCAACTTTGAGGGAGATGGAGAAGGTTGAAGAGAAACTTGAGAAGAAGCTTGTGACGAGCATAAAGGTGAGGAGGAAGAGGGAGTGGTACGAGAACTACAGGTGGTTTTTCACCAATGAGGGTTTTCTGGTTATTGGAGGAAGGACTGCGGAGATGAATGAAGAGATAGTGTCGAAGCATCTGGAGAGCAGGGATTTGTTCTTCCACACTCAAACTCCCGGTGCTCCTGCTGTTATACTGAAGAGGGGGCAGGAGGCGGGAGAGGTTAGCATAAGGGAGGCTGCGGAGTTTGCCGCAACTTACTCGGCCTTGTGGAAGGAGGGGAAGCACGCTGGGGAGGTTTACTATGTTTTGCCGGACCAGGTTTCAAAGGCTGCAAAGCCGGGAGAGTACCTGCCCAAGGGGAGCTTCTACATAACGGGTAAAAGAACCTACCTAACGGTGGAGCTGAACTGCGCGGTAGGAGTTGATGTTGAGGGCTTGAGGGTGATTGGAGGGCCCGTCTCTGCTGTGAAGAAGCAGGCGAACTACTACGTTGAGCTTGAGATTGGGGGCAAAGACCACAACGAGCTTGGTGTCGAGATTGCCAAGAAGCTCGTCGAGATGGCAGGAGAGGACAAGCACATCGTGAGGGCTATAGCAACGCCTGACGAGATAATGAAGTTCTTGCCTCCAGGCAGGGCGAGGATAAAAGAATGAGGGTTCTTGATTTTCCTTCATCGAAAAAAGCAAGAAAGCTTGCCCGAAAATACGGATACGACGAGTTCATCGTTAGGAGGTGGATTCGCCTCTTTGGAGAGGAGGAAGCGGAGGGCATAATCAAAGCGTTTGAGGAGGGAATTCCGAAGTACATCCGCGTCAACACTTTAAAGACGGAGGAAGCGAGCCTGATAAAGAGGCTCGAAGAGAGGGGGTTTGGAGTAAGGGAAACTGAGGTTCCATATTGCCTGGAAGTCCTCGAGGAACCATACTCCGTTGGAGCGACACCCGAATACCTGATGGGCTACTACTATGTTATGGACAAAAGCTCCTGCATCCCCCCTCTTGCTCTTGATCCTAAACCGGGAGAGGTTGTTGTAGATCTTGCAGCATCCCCGGGAGGAAAAACGACCTTTTTATCGATGCTGATGGAGAACAGGGGTGTTGTGATTGCAATTGAGCCGCAGAAGGAGAGGCTGCAACCATTGATAGACAACATAAACAGAATGGGGGCGATGAACGTTGCTGTGCTTAACATAGATGGCAGGAGAATTCGTGAGGTGGGGATAAAGGCTGACAGAGTTTTGCTGGACGCTCCGTGCACGGGGGAGGGGATAATACACAAGGATCCGTCGAGAAAGACTGACAGGGGGAGAGATGACATCTTGTTCTGCTCCTCTCTCCAGAGGGATTTAATTCTGGCCGCCTTTGACTGTCTCAAGGAGGGAGGTGTGCTGGTTTACTCCACCTGCTCCCTCACGCCTGAAGAGAACGAGTTTGTTGTGGACTTTCTGCTGGAAGAAAGGAACGGGAGTGTTGAAGAAATTGAGTGGGGGGATGAGGCGTTATTTTTGCCCGATTTAAAGCATGCTGAAGTCAGAAAGGCGGGGCGGTTTTACCCCCACAAGCATCGCTGCTCGGGGTTTTTTGTGGTTAAGATCAGGAAAAAGTAGATCAGAGGTAGTGAAGCAGTACAAGAATAATCAGGCACCCCATGCAGTTAGCCCTTCTGACACCAAGAAGTGGAGCAGACATGCCGATTATGGATGAGACGAAGAGCACAATGATCCCCATGAATCCGGTAAGGGTATGGGTTAAGGCTACCAGAAAGATGAGCACAGCTATGGACAGTTTCGAGAACTGCAGCCTTGAAAGGTATGAGAAGGCAACTCTCGATGCGGCAAGGGTGAGAAGCAAGGCAATTGAAGCGGATGCTATCGCTAAGATAATAACCTCGATCGGAGATGGGTAATCGCCCAACTGCCTTAACGCCTCTGCAGCGCCGCTCCTCGCCCTGGATGCAGTGATTAGCATAAAGAAGCAGAGTACAGCGTTGGAGGAATTTGCCGCACTCACTGCAGCCACGTATCCTTCCCTATCCCTTATTCCAACTGTCGCCAGAACGGTTGCAACACCGCTGCTCACTCCTGGAAAGAGGGAAACCAGAAAACCCGCCAGAGTTCCGGCAGAGACTGCATTGCTATCGGGTCTCCTCCACTTCACAATTTGGGGTGGAATTCTGCCAGCAGTCGTTTGGATCAGTATGGGAACACCAAAAAGGCCCGTCAGCAGAGGTAAAAGTATAGAGCCTGCAGGATTTTCCACATATCCCGAAACCTGGAACGCAACGATGCCAGCAAAACCAGAAACGGAGAAAACCAGAAAGGCATAAAGCCTCTTGCGCCATCCGGAATACCTTCCACCATACTCATCCCCTCTCTCAGTAAGAATCAGAAAGGCTGAAATCGCAATTAAAGCTACAGGCGTAAAGCTTCTAACTGTAGAGGAGTTAACACTTAAGAACCAAACAGCAGGATAGAGGAGAAAGCTGATAACAACAGCAAGAAAAGAGCTGATAGCTGAAATTGTCACAGCCTCGAAGCCCCTACCCTCCAGAACCAATTCGTTTGCAGGGTGGACAGCAATCGCAGTTTCTTCATCGGGAACTCCAAGCAACACAGTGGGAAGAATGTTGGCAATAGTATATGCAATGGATGAAGAAATGATTATTACACCGGGATTGCTGAATTTCGAGGAGTAAATGAGTGTTAAGGACGCAAAGGTATTGCTGTGGATTCCTGGCGTTAAACCAGCGATGAATCCGAGAATTGTGCCAAGCAAAACATCAATGAGCACAGCAGCTATCGTTTTTGAGTAAAATAAATTTGTGGTGTGATGCCACATATTATAATTCGAAACGTTTATTTGCTTAGCTGAGAATGAGCATACAAGCGGTCGTAGTCTAGCGGCAGGACACGGGCCTCCCGAGCCCGTTGCCCGGGTTCGAATCCCGGCGGCCGCATACCGTCAGCTCTTAAAATCAGATCTTCAATCTTTTCTTCTAGAAAAGAGCTAATATCTATCCCAAACTGCTTAGCTTTCTGTAGAAGATTTTTATCCACTCGAACTAATACATAAGAGTTGTCCAACTCATTTTCACCTATTGAAATTAGGAACTTATTCTTATCAACCTCGTAAATCTTAGCTTCTTTCCCAATCATTTCGGAAAAACTCTTTAGGAAATCTAACTATTGGGTGTTCGAATCCTTTTTTAGCTTTCTTCTTACCAACAACTGACTTATCAACTAATTCATTTTTCAATCACCTCTTTTTTAACTTTCTGTTTAGCTTTTTCGATTAAATTCTTAATTTCGTGTTTAATCTTAACCCTGTCATAGTAATGTCAGGGAACAAAGAAACAAACATTTCTTTTATTATCTTTGCTAGTTCTTCAGTTTGAAGATCAAACTTAACTTGACCAATAGAAGCGGTGTTTTCTTTAGACTTCTCTAGTATTTCCAGATTTCTTTTCATTATCGCTATGAACTTCCCAAATTCTTTTTCAATAAATTCACTCATAGAGGCAATTTTTTTCTTTCTTCTATTTCACGTTCAAGAAATTCTTGTAATTCTTTTAGGGTCCTTACCAAATCACATCTCAGCCAACCTCTGCAGTACCCTCTTTTC
>NZ_JACDNT010000021.1 GCF_017656475.1 Archaeoglobus sp. | reverse complement strand
CTTCCTGCCGTTGTACTCGCGCTCGTTGAGCCTGCCGACGATGTAGAACAACCCCTGCCTTGTGAGCGGCTCAAGAACCTCCCTCGGGCCAAAAACGGCCACAAAGTTGCTGTCGCCGGGAGCGCCGTTCCACACAACGGTGGCCTTGTAGTTGCCCGAACTCGTCTCTTTGAGTTGGCGGAGGTCTTCCCTGGTCGGGGTTTCAACGAGAAGAACGTCGTGGTTCTCGTACCTGACACGTAGGTCGTCCATGTGCTCCGGCATCACTTTGTCCACAAACTCGCGGATCTTCTTGAGCTCGTCCTCAGAGAGGACCTCGGCCACGCGACGCTTGGCGAGATACTTCTTAGCGACATCTTCCCCCCAAATCGCCTTGAGAACCTTATAAGTGCGGTCGGTCATTCGTCATCACCCCCTTCAACATCCTTAAGAAACTCTCTAAGGGCCTCAACCACAACTTGACTCCTTTTCTTACCAGTCCTTTCCACGTAGGCTTGGAGTTTCACCTCAAGTTCAAGGGGGAGATACACCGTCACGGCACCCACGTTGCACACCTCCAAGTATTGTCGTATAATATTACAACTACTATCATATATAAACTTTTCGGTCAGCCTCGCTCACCACTCGCCAACTCAGCCGGCGTGTAGAGGACAACGGGCTTGAAGTCCGGCGGCTCGACGGCCAAAACCGCGCCACACTTTGGGCACCTGAACGGCCTGTGGATGTCCTCAACGGCAAAGCGCTTCCTACAGTGCGGACAGGTCAACACATTCCGGAGCTGAGGCTCAGCGAGGCACATCAAGATCACCTCACAAAGTCCATCAGGGTCTTAGGTTCCTTGGGGGTGAAATCGGCGAGGGCTTCAATCTCCCTGGCCATCTCCTCCGCACGCTCCCAGCCCCTCTTTTTGGCCGGGAGGAGGAGATAAATTAGGTCGTCGTCCCAGAGAACCCAGCCTATGCCGTGTTTTATCAAAAGGGCGAGGTAGTAGGGTTCGTAGGACAGGTTGAGGATTATAGGCCTCGTAGCGATAAACATGAGGTCGAAGAGCGGCTTTCTGTCTATGGCCTGGCTAACGACCTTTATGAAGTCCCACTCCTTGAACTCGATGCCAACCCTCATGTAACGAGGCTGTCTCTTGTAAAAAGTCCTCCAGCGGAATTCTATCACTAAATCGCACTCGTAGGGCTTTCCGTCGAACTTTAAGACCTTTCTGGGGAATAGTTTTATCTCCGGTTCCTCATCGAAGGGCGTGCTGACGTAATGATAAAGGACGTATCTAATCACTCTTTCGGCCACTTCCGGAGCTTTGGCCTCCTCTTTGTTGCCGTGCTCCTTGAGCCACTCCCGGTACTCCTCAAGATTCACGGCCATCACGCTCCTCCTTTTCTTCAGTGTGGATGTACCTCCACCACCACGTGTAATACTCCTCCGTAATGCCCATTTCACTCATTCAAATCACCTCAACGAGGCTTTTTTGAGCAGAATGAAACTCCAACACGGCGAGAACCTTTTGCTTGTACTTCTCGAGGTACTGGAGCTTCTCGATTTCCTTCCGTGGCATGAACCCCTTCCAGGCTCCTGTGTCTGTGGAGTAAAGCGCGTGGAAAATCGCGGGATCCTTAAGGAAGCGAAGATCAACACCAAAGCCATGAAGCTTGACCCATCTCGGAAGCTCTTTCCTGATCGCGAGTATTGCTTCTCTAGCCGCTGAGATGCTCCTGCGCTGACAGAGCGTCCCGATCGCCATAACGTCCGTGAGAAGGCCCTGCTCGCGGATCCTGTCAATCGCATAGAGGTACTCATCAACCGTGTAGCCCTGAACTACCATGACCCAATTCACGCCGTCGAGGTCCAAACACTTCATGCCGTTCTCAATCGTGCGCTCAATCCTCTCGATGTTTGTCTTGTAGCGCTCGCGGTTCACGCCAGGCTCGCAGGGATAGTCCATGACCGCGACGTAGTTCGCGTTCAACTTCCTCGCGAGACGCCAGAGTTGCAGGCAAGTGTACGGATACTTGCCATAGCGGGAGAAGAATGAGAAGCCGCCACTGTCGAGGAAGACCTCCCTGACATTCTGATGTGGCCGGAAGGGCTTAAAGCGCTTTCCAGTCCACAACGTTGCGGCTGAGATAAGAACGTACGGCCAATCGATCTTTTTGTCCGTTCCCGAACCTTCGAGAGCAAAAAAGACTTTCTCAACCACGCCCCGCCACCTCCCCCTTTTCTTCTTTTTCAGCCCGACTGGGGAAGTCGAGGCCGAGGAGAAAGGCCCGCAGTTCGCGGTAGTCGCGGGCCGTAAAGACAAGCTTCCCGTCGCGGTAGATATTGAAAAACCCTCGTCCTATCCGCATACGCTTAAGTTCTAACCCATACTGGGCGAGCTCCTTCCTGAAATATTCAAAAGTAGTAGCGGGGCGACCCATTTTCACACCTCCTTTTTTACCGTTACGAACGGGTTCGGGAGCCAGCGGGCGTCATCTTCCTCTTTCATACGCTTAGCGTAGAGATAGAACTCAACTGGTACGAGGAGGATAGCACGACATCCATAAGGCTCGGCAAAGCTTTCTGGCGACAGCCCTTTTTCTACACAGTAGTAGGTAAACCACCGTAGCGGACGTGAATTTTTATTTACGCCAAGGAGTTCTCCGATAAAACGTACTGGTACGCGTGCGTCAGAATAACGTGCTTTCTCCCCGAGCGTAGTAAACTTGCGCCAGCTGGCTATCGCGGCGGTAAAAACACCCTTTTTCCAATGAGGGAGTAAGGTGGCGTACTCTTCAATAGATGCCGTATCCACCTCTGCCGGATCACTATCAAAGTGCTCCCATGCCGTGAGGAGAGTTTTGACGACGTGTCCTGCATGCCAGGGTGTAAGCTCCTCCTCGCGTATAAGGAAGTCGTAGAAATAAAGAATATCAGGGATTTCACTCACAGGTACCCCTCCAGCTCGATATATCCCTTGTCTATCAAAATACCTCCCTCCCAGATAGTTACTTTTGCTTCCTTTATCCTGTGTTCAAACATGGCCTTATGGATATCGGCCATGCTGACATGCTCTGCTTCGAACTCAGTATATTTGCCGAGGTCTTTTCCCACACCACTTATCCGGACTTCAGTCATAGCCTGCACCTCCTATGTTCTTCACTATCTATTATGTGCTTATCCTTTATAAACTTTTCCATTAGGGGTAAAGGAGAAACCACCTATAAGTCCAAATAGATCGTAAATGCTTATGGGGTCGCTCAGAAGTTTAAAGAGATTAACAAAAAACTGAAAGCGCCTGCTCCAGCGCCTTTGTGCGGGGTCTAAACTGTATGGTCTCGACCGGGCTTATTTCAATTATAAAAAGGCCGTCGTCCATCCTGTGTACCTTCACATCACTAAGAAGGTTTTTCAGCTCCCCGGCTAAATTCTCGGCGCCGTGCTCAGTTTTGTCCAGCGTGCCTAATTTAGCCCAGAGGTAAGTTTTAAACTCCCTCTCGTTCTTTATCACCCTGCCCAGTCTCGCCAGCCAGCCCCTCGAACCGCCGACGAACATAACAAACCATACGAGGGTTTCCCCGGTCTCAGGGTTCCAGAAAAACGTGTATTCCCTGCTCCCCTTATCCCAGAGGCCGAGCGCCTTCCTAAGCCACCTGTCGTTCTTAACTCTAAGAAAGCCCTCCGGGATAACGTCCTTGTAGTGCTTCCCGTCCGGAACCTCCTCCCAGACGACCTTCATCTTCATCTCAATCACCTCCTTCACTATCTATTATGTGCTTATCCTTTATAAACTTTTCTATCCTTTATCTCCTCCCCTCCATCTCTAAGTAAATATAATATATATAAGAATAAATTATTATATTAATAATTAATTTCTAAGAGAAAGAGTAAAAAAGCATTAGTATTGAAGGGATATAAAAGACTCTAATGTACCCTGACCTTCTACCTCTGTTGTGAAGTGGGCGATAGCATTCGGATGTTTCGAGCCAGGCAAAGCCTCCACCATCTTTATTTGCGCCCAGATGCATGGGTAACGCTTGGCGGCCATGAGGCGGGTTTTGTTCCGGAAAGGACAGATGTAACAGCCAGACTTGGGCGGAACAGGAAGGCCGTGCTTCTTGATAATCAGCTTGGCCTCGCTCCTGCCAATACCTGCCTCGACGAGCGGATATTTGAGACGGATGCCGTACTTGTTCCTTTCCCACTTCACCCGACGTTTTTCGTCAGCATTGATAGCGATGTATTCTACTGCGTCGTTGCCGTAGTGTTCCTTTACCCATTTTGTTATGGGTCTTACTTTGAACTTGTCCGTGCACCACCTCCATGCCTTGGAGGGGGCGAACTTCTTTTTGAGAACATACTCAAGGAGGCTCGTAGTTCCTTCTGCGTGCGGAATGAGGTAGGTTACTTCCATCCCGTAGTTCTTCCAGAGCCAACGATCAATGAAGGCAATGTACTCGTGCGTCTCTGGGAGGTCGGGCATAATGGCGTGGACGACTGCATCAAGTGGCATATCTTTGTCAAGGAGGTAAAGGAGAAGGGCCGTGCTATCCACACCCCCACCATAGCTGAGGATATACTTAGTCATTATACTCCCTCCTATCGAGCCGACTAATAGTCCACCCGAGGACGCCGCGCTGAGTGTCAGGATAGATGATCAGCCCAAGGTCGCGAGAGATAAGCGCCCGCTCCCCGTTATGCTCTGCTTCGTTGAACCAATTCGTTATCAACGTTTCAGCCTTATACTTCATCCCATCCCCGGGAGGGATGCCAAGCCGGCGGAAGAAATGGACCAACTTGATCCGTTCGCTCGGTTTTAGCACATCGGCGAACTCTGCCCTCATCGCCTCAATCTGTTTCTGCTTCTTTACCCTATATGCTGATTCCCCATCCAGCCGTGCCTGTAGTTGCTCGATCTGTGCGCGCATCTCTTCAACGAGCTTTTTCAGCTCGGCGTTCTCTTTCTCAAGCTGTTCGAGCTTCATCTTGTCGGCGACATCGCCCTTGTGGACGGCCCAGAGCGACATTATCAGTTTTCCCCAGCTCTGCCGTCCCCTTACCGCGTCTATTTCAGTCTTTACCGCGCCCTCAATGACTGCGGTAATTGGCCGCGGATCTAAGTACTCTGCCTTTCTGGCCATAGCTCTCGCCTCACTCTTTTACTCTGTCCAACAGCCAGCGGAGGTATTCGCCGCGGGTCATGGCTTTAGCCAGCCGCCTGCGCTCGAACTCTTCTATCGTCTTTTCATCTGTGCTTATGGTTATGACTTTCGCTCCACCCGGATATTTCTTCGGTCTGCCCATTTAAATCACCTCAAATTATATTTTGATATTTTATTTAAAAACTTTTCTATCATCTCTCTCACAGCTTCCATGCTTTGTTATTACTTTATTTTACAGAATAAATTATTATATTAATAATTAATTTCTCTCGCCGAGGGTAAAAGTCTGGCTCTCTGCGGTTGAGCTATAAGACCAAATATTTACTATCGCCTGATAGAATTAATTATTAATATAATAATTTATTCTTATAAATAATATATCTATCTATTATTGTTTCTCTCTTTACTTTTTGTTTTCGACCGAAAAGTTTAGAAAAAGCAAGTTGGGATGTGAGGAAAGAATTCGCAAAAGAAGTGTTAGGATTGGATTTTTGAAAAAAAGAAAAAATTACTCTTCTTCCAGCTCGACGCGTACGCGTGGCGCAGCCTTAAGCTCTCGCTCGATCTGCTCCACCAACCTATACGCCTGCCTTACCTCTTCATGCGCTTCGGTCATGTCCGCAACGTGGAAATGATACAATGCCTTTTTGAGATACTTTTTCATCCGCTTCCACTTATCCACAACATCATCTGAGATTAGCCTTACTTCTTCTTTCCTCATTCCGCTCACCCGACGTTATAGTCAAATAAGTCGTCCTCTTCCTCCTTGGCCTTGCGCTTCTTTATCGCATAGAGTAAGATGCCGGCGTAGTTAATTAGGTCCTTTATTGTGTCCTCAATACGCTCGTCCTTGACTGTGAAGTCGCCGCGCTTTAGAAAGTTCGCTAAGCGGGCGTATTTGTCGCTCAGCCTGACGAAAATAGCCTTTTCTGTCTCGACGATGCCGAGCTCCTCGACGAGGTGGAAGTTTGAAAGAGGGTCGTCGTCGGTTGCGTAGTCGGTGTTTTTCAGCTCCACGATGTCGAGGGCCTCAGCGTAGAGACCCTTTAGGAAATCTACTAACTCATCACGTTTCTTCATTTTTTATCACCCCATCAAGTACTAATTTTTCTTTATCCCTTTGATCTCGACCCCAACAACTTCAAAAATAATGGAAACTTCAAACGTTTCGAACTCATATGGAAAGTCCCCGTCTAAATCGATAACCCGTAAGCACTTATCTTTATACTCTTCAACCATTTTTCCAGTAGCATCCATAATAATCCGATCTTTACAGACAATTATGTGTTTTATATCCATTGTCTGCCCTCCTATAGCATAACAATTATTTTTTGCTTCGTGTTCATAGCCCGGCCTCCACAACGCTTAGATACAACCTGTACGCGGTCCGCGGAAGGTCTTTCCCGTACTCCTCTTTCACCTCAGCCGCAATCGCCGGCATCGCTACCTTCGGGTTGATGAACTCCTCGGGCGACAGCCTCAGCTTGACCTTGTGGATCGCTTCCAACACTTCCTCCTCGCTCGCAACGTTGCCCTTCTTTTTCTTACTTGCTTTCTTCTTACTCTTCGCGTAAAGCTGGCCTTCATGGGTCGGGTAGTTGAAGTGTATCGGCTTCACCTTGCCACGTAGTATTATATGGTTATATTCATCGATGGCCTTCACGACAAAGCCCTCATAGTCGCGAAGCCACGCTGTCTCTGCGAGCTGGCGCATAAGGTCTTTACTTATTTCGTCGGGCATGAAGCATAGCCTGAACTCAGGTACAGCAGGATCGTAGTATGATGTTATTCGCCACGGTGCGAAGTGTCCCATGCTGTTATCCCAGTACTCGAATAGGATCAGGTTCGACGCTTGAAACTGGCTGGTGTAAGGCGCTTTTATCTTCCCGCTCACGAGCTCGCCGACCAGATAAGAGCCGTCGCCCCAGTGCCGGCGGAACTGCTTTACATGGGTGATTAAGTGAGGGTTGTTCTTAAATGCCTCGCAGAGGATGTTCATGAACCTGTTCTCCGCGGCCTGCTTGCGGGTGAGTACGTAAATCTTGTCGCCCCATTTCACCAGCCTGATGTTCGTCCCGTCGTACTTGCGTTCTACGATTATATACCAGACTCTGTCTTTTATCTTCTGATAATTGACTAAAAACTGTGCGTAGCCGTCGATGTGGGGGAACTTTTTTACACCGGGCGGCATTTCATTTGAAAACACAACCCCATCTACTTCGAATTCCATATCACCACCCCCAAACACCGAGGATAAAAAGAAAATGCCACGTGCTCACTCCTCCTCGCTGACCGGCTCGTCGTCGGGGTCGAGCAGAGTGTAATACCACAGCCCGGCCTTGTTCTTCCGTTTCCCTACCAACGCGAGGACAGGCTCGCCATCGTCAAAAGCGCCCTTATCTTTTAGCTTCCTTATCTTATCCATGATGACGCTACTTGATGTGTTCCAGCAGTACGGTGTTTCCTCTACGTCGTGGTGGTAGTGGAAGTAAACGCTGACGTACGGCTTCCCGCTATCCCCTTGCCGAAAGTGCGCATCCTCGATAGCTATCACTTCGCCGATGACGGCGGGGCTTTTGACTACTGTCCTGTCGTCCCGGTGCTCCTTCTCAAGGTAGTCGGAAATCTTCTTTACCACAATATCCACCTCCAAATTTTTCAGAGATATAATTGTATCCCCACTATATAACTTTTTCGGCGAAAAACTTATATAGGGGAAGGCACAATTTACTTCGGTGATGCCATGCATCTTAAACCCAGCCACCGTAAAATACTTTCCCTCCTTCTCGAAGGAGGTGGTAAACTTACGAGAGAGGCCATCTGCGACGCGACCGGCTATCCTCGCAAGTCTTTACGTGCAAGGATTTCAGAACTCCGCAAGATGGGCCTCGTGGATGGAGATAGAACTTATATCTGGCTTATAGACGAGGAAAAAGCTCGTACTGTTCTGTTAGACGAAAATGTCAAAGTTGACTCGGAAGCGATTTATCGGAGCGATGTTCTCCTCGACAGCGATGCAGTTATCGAGCACAGGCCTGCCGACGGCGCGACCGCAACAATTATCATCAGCGATTTGCACTTCGGCGACGAGAACGTCATGCTCGAAACGTATAAGAGCACGGCGAATAACCTCATACAGAAGCTGAATGAAGTAAACGACGAAGTAGGAATAGAGCAGATAACAGTTATTTTAAATGGTGATATAGTAGCAGGGCGCGGCATCTTTCGCGGACAGGAAGCAAAAAATATTTTTAACAAGGGTAATATACAGGTTCTTTACGCGTCAGCTTATATCCTCGACCTGCACAGAGAACTAAGCCAAATCGCTCCTACCCAGTACTTCGTCATCAAAGGCAATCATGACACACATAAGGGTGACAACTACGCGTGGGAATTAGCCGACAAATTAAGGAGTTTTGGCCTCGACGCCTACTATGCAGGCCACCAATTAGTAATGAACCTCGGCGATGAAGAAAAGCAACACTGGGTTCTGATTGAGCACGGCTACGGCGGCAGCGACTACTACCCGGTTAGCTATGACTTTTTACGTAACACGTGGAAAAAGCTTAACTGGCTTAACAGGCGTCAGCGCGAACTCGGTAGAAAGGAGATAGAACGCGTCATCGTCGGCCACTCCCATTGGCTTGTGACAAACATACGACAGGACACGTATTGGGCGATAGACGTAAGCGGCGGCTTCCAGCGTAACGAGCGGGTAGAGTTGGGTAAGAACCAGCGCCCAGCAGGCTTCATCCTGTATGTCTTCGACCGCAACCGCGACGGCCTCACTATCTACGACTGGAAGGAGGGGTTAAGGCTATATGAAATCGTCTCTGATGAAGAAGTGATGCTAAAAGAGCTGTTCGACCCGACCCTTGAGTTGAAGAACAGGATGGACGCCCCGCGCAAATTAATCGAGCTATATAATTATTTGGTGAAAAAAGGATTGGTTAAAAAGGAGGTGGTAAGGGGATGTTTACATACAGAGCAATAAAAAGAAAAGGAGATAATGCTCTTCTAATACTAATGCTCCTCGCTATCGCTATTATTCCAGCGCTCCCAGCGTTCGCCCTCTGGGCTTGGCTTGACCCGACCGGCTTCTGGCAGAGATTTATCTTCGTTGCTATCTACGCCTTTGGTATATATCCTACCCTGCTCGCCCTTGAAATTTTCGTTTTTAAGCTACGTGATTAAATAATCTCCTATTTAAATCAGCCGCTAAAATAACCCCTGTGGAGGTGAAAATAATGGATGTATGGGATTATAGACCTATCTTTTCGAAGAGGAGCGGGAAAGAGATATTGGAAGTGTATAAGGAACCTCTTAAAATCAACAAAAAGAAAGGTATAATCACGAGCGGCGACTTTATCTTTTACGTCCAGAACGGCGAACACTACGCAAGGATAGAGATGGACAGTGAGCATGCGCTATTCTTAGCAAAAAAAATTAGTCTCATGATGGAGGTAATTTTTCTTACTTCATTTAAGGAAGAAGCAAAAGTCTTCGATTATACGCTCGACGACCACCGCTTTGAAGTTATCTTTAGCCACAATAAGTTTAAGTTTTATATCTATCACAACGATGAACACTATGCCACTGCAACTATCAGCATCGCCGACGCCAACTACCTCGCTGAGGTCTTGCGTTATGATGTGCTCCTTGAATACGGTCAGATGACGGCTACACAGCAGGCGATAGCCGCTGAGGTAAAGGCGAAGCATGGTGGGAAGAAGCCAGCGCACAACTATGACCAAGAGGCGATGGTCTATGGGTGAGCGTTGCCCCGTCTGCGGCGCCACCTCTATTTATTTTGATCCGGCGAGAGGCGAATACTACTGCCCTGTCTGTGGCTACGTTTACGGCTATGAAGAAGTACCGGCTCACCACGTCCAGATACAGGCAAAGCACGATGTAGAAAACGCAAAGTTCGAGTGGACAGGCACGGGCGATGATACCAAAAATTACACTCTCAGTGAGATAAGGCGTATGGCCGCCAACCTTCATCTACCTAAATACATAGTGAGAGAAGCGGAGAGAATATACTCGCGAGTATATAATGCTGACCTCCACCGCAAAAAAGGAATAGCCGCTGAGGCGTTAGCTCCCGCCACCCTCATGGTCGCGTGTGATGTTCATGGCATAGATATAAATATGGATGGATTATATACGTATGCAAAAGCCGAGCCGTCAGCTATCATGAGGGCATACATTTACGTGCATACTTTTAGCAGGAGTAAGACCCTAATGCATAATACTAGTGAGGGAGATGGGTAGGCCACCCACTCCCTTTCGTATATACCCGCGGCGCCGACGTTGCCGTATATGTATGCTCTTCGGGGAGCAGGCCGCCACGTGCGGCCCTCCCACTCCCACAGGGATATATCGCTCTTTAGTCACTCTTTAGCCCGTAAGGCCGTCGCCCGAACGCTCTCCATGAGCGAGGGGTAATGTGGTGAAGGCGGCGGGAGGGCGATATCCTCTCATGCTAAAATCACAGCGAGAACGGGGCCGGCCCCATGAATAACTGCCGTCGAGTGGCGGCCTTAGCAGACCCTCACGAAGCCGAGGACGCGCCGTGAGACGGCCATCTTTTCCTTTTTGTGTTTTCTTGCTCGCCGATGCACGCCTGACGGGCAAACGGAGGGTGAATCATGCTCAAAATTGAACACGTCCCGCTCGATAAAATCATCCCGTATGTGAACAACCCGAAGAAGCACCCAGAGGAGCAGATAAAAAAGATAGCCAGCTCTATCCTTGAGTTTGGCTTCAAAGTGCCAATTATTGTGGACAAGGACTACGTCATCATTGCTGGCCACGGTAGGTATGAGGCCGCAAAGAGGATAGGGCTGAAAGAAGTGCCGGTCATCGTTGCCGACGACCTTTCCCCTGCACAGGTGAAGGCTTTCCGCATCGCCGACAACAAGGTGGCTGAAAGTGATTGGGACTTAGAGGCTTTAGCCGCAGAGCTGGAGCAGTTGAAGGAGATTGACTATGACCTTGAACTGACGGGCTTTGATGATGAGGAAGTCCGGTCATTGATAGACGACTTAGCCATCGACGACTTCTTTGAGGAAAAACCTCCAGCTCCTGCAGATGAGGAAGGGGAAGGGCAAGAAGATAAAGGTACGATTACAGTGGTCTGCCCCAAGTGTGGCTTTGTTTTTGAGGTGGAAAAAGAATGAGGCTACACCTCGCTGGGACTTATGGCTATAAGGAACCTATCTTTAAATATAAACCTCCATACCTCCTCGAAAGTTATATCTCTATCCGACCTTGGCAGTTAGAGTATATTAAGTCGCCCTATTGTAAGGGCTTCATCTTGGATAGTGGAGCATTCACATTTATGAATTCCAAAAAGAACGCTAAGCTCGACTGGGAAGAATACGTCATGAAGTATGCTGACTTCATCAATAAATATGATATTGAGCTATTCGCCGAGTTGGATATTGATTCTATTGTGGGTCTAAGGAAAGTTGAGGAGCTACGGGATTTATTGGAGGCAGAAACGGGGAAGCAACCGATAGTAGTGTGGCATAAATCGAGAGGGAAACAGGACTTTCTTGACACGGTCGCGAGCTATCCTTATGTAGCTATCGGAGGAATTGTGGCAAAGGAGATAAAGAAGAGCGAGTATAAATACTTCCCATGGTTTATCCGCAAAGCGCACGAATATGGAGCGCAGATACATGGGATGGGATTCTCTCCTCTTAATGGGAATTATGGGTTCGATAGTGTAGATACGACATCATGGGTAGGAAGCAAGTATAGCCAATTATACAAATTTGATGGTAAAAAATTAGTTCCTCTCCCAAAAAAGAAAAATTGGAGGAGGAAAGTATCTTGTTTTGTATTTAATGAGTATAATATTAGAGAATGGACAGCCTATGCTAAGTATTTAGATAAAAGAGGGGGCTAAAATGCAGTGGGGTTTGTTTATACTCTGGGCTTTATTGACACTTGGAAGCGTTACTGCTGGGGTAGTAACAGCAAGGAAGCTGGGAAAAGAAGCATTCGTAGGCCTATATGCGGGGCTAACGATAGTGGCAAACATCATAGCAGCAAAGCTTATTATGATTGGCAACTTTGTCGTCCCTGCTGCCGTCCTTGTTTATAGTAGCACGTATCTGCTCACCGATATCATAGATGAAGTTTATGGGAGAAAGTTGGGCCATAAGACTGTCCTGACTGGTTTCGTGGCTAATGTCCTTGGTGTGTTGGCGATTTGGCTTAGTGTTAAGTGGGCGCCCGCTCCTTTCATTCCCGCCGAATTCCAAGATGCCTATACTAAAGTATTGGGCCAAGCTCCGAGAATAGTCTTTGCTTCCACGATTAGTTACTTGATTAGCCAGAACCACGATGTGTGGGCTTTCCACTTTTGGAAGGAAAAGACAGGTGGCAAATACCTCTGGCTGAGGAACAACCTAAGCACGATGGTGAGCCAACTGCTCGACACGGTGATATTTATCACACTGGCCTTTTATGGCACAGTTCCTCTTGCCATCTTGATTGGTATGATTAAAGGCCAGTATATAGCGAAAGTGATGATTGCACTCCTTGATACTCCGTTCTGTTATCTTGGAGTCAGGCTGATGAAAAGAGAACGGAAGGAGTGATATGGAAGCGGAGGAACTGCTCCAACAGATGCCCGCAAAGGTATTAAAAGCTTACCAGATTTGGGCTACCAACCACAGCCCTACCCAGACTGCTAAAATCATCGGCGTCCACGAGAGCACGATACGGCGATGGAAGAAAAAATATTACTGGGAAGAGATAGAAAAGGCAACGCTTAACCGTATCGTTAATGAGACAAAAGACTATATCGAGAAAATAAAGGAAGACCAACGGAAGATAGTAAAAGCTGCTATTTTAACAGCAGTTAAACAACTAAAAGAGGGAAAGCTTAAAGCCCGTTCCCTTTCCGATTTAATAGCTCTCCTCCGCTATCAGTTAGAATTAGAGGGCGAATTTAGAGAGGAAACTAACGTTAATGTGAATGTTAATCTTTCAATCGCCTCCCTTCACGAGGAGCTTATGAAGAGGAGAAAACAGGCTTTAGGAGAAGGCGAGGAGGAGAGGGGATGATGGCGATAAATAAAGGCGTTGATTTTGTCGATTTGCTGGCCGAGTGGCAAAGAGATCCTATCCTCTTTATTGCGGACTTTTTTGGTGAGAAGCCCGACCCTCTCCAAGCTGACGTCTTAAGAGCGATAGCCAAGCACAAGAAGGTAGCCGTTAGGAGCGGACACGGTGTAGGTAAAACGTGGTTAGCGGCAAGGGCGGCGATATGGTTTTTTGTCACTCACCCCTACTCGAAGGTTATCACCACCGCCCCGACTTGGCAACAGGTAAGGAAAATATTATGGTCGGAAATTCATTCTGCTTTAAGAAAAGTTCCTCCTCTCCTCCGTGATAATTTCGAAATTCTCGATACGGAAATTTATATGAAGGACGCTACCGGGAATAGAATTCAGGAGTGGTATATAACCGGGCGTTCAAGTGATAGACCGGAGAATATGCAGGGCTTCCACGCTCCTTATCTCTTCTTTATTATCGATGAGGCCTCAGGTGTGAAGGACGAAATTTATGAGGCTATAGAAGGAAGCCAGACGACAGAGGCGAAGATGCTCCTTATCGGGAACCCAACCAAGCCCGAAGGCTATTTCTATAACGCTTTCCACAAAAATAGGGACTTATGGGCGACGTTCCACTTATCATGCCTTGATTCTCCTCGTGTGAGTAAGGAGTGGATAGAGGAGAGAAGGAAGGAGTGGGGTATAGATAGCGTTTTATATAAAGTCCGTGTGCTCGGCGAGTTCCCCGACGTGATAAGCAACGCTCTTATTCCGCTCCATTGGATAGAGAAAGCAACTCAAGTAAAGCTCGACTTTAAGCCCGAAGACCCAGACGTTGAAATACGGATAGGCGTTGATGTTGCCCGCATGGGTGAGGATGAAACCGTTATTACTATTATCGGGCAGAAAGGGAACGCTATAAAAGTTTTCGATATTATCTCGGCTCAAGGGAAGGAAACGACTTGGACGGCGAGGAGAGCAAAGCGGCTTTATGAAAAATATAACGCTAAAGTAATAAACGTCGATGACACAGGCGTAGGCGGAGGAGTAACCGACCTTTTAAGAGAGGAAGGAGTAAAAGTTAATCCCGTTAAATTCGGGGCCTCACCTACGAATAATGAAGCGAAAGCTCTTTTCCTTAACTTAAAAGCTCAAATTTACTACGAGCTGAGGGATTATTTCGACCCCAGTAAGGAGGGAATTATCTCGATTCCCGACCATTCGAAGTTAATTCGTGATTTATCAGCGATAAAGCAGGACTATACAAGTAAGGATAAGATTAAAATTATCGACCCACCGAAAAGCCCGGATTACGCCGATAGCTTAGCATTAGCCGTTACGAGAGCGGGAAGAAGAGAGATTTTAAGACCACCAAGTATTTTTTTGAGGTGAGGGAATGGTAGAGACTAAATGGTATGTAGGCACGACGGGAGTAAAGCTTACAGTCGAGACTGGACAGGACTTATCGGACACTATGCAGGTTAGTCTTTTGGTTAAGAAGCCCGACGGCTCGCAAGTGGAATGGGTAGGCACGGCAAACGGCACGAAGATAGAATATATTATTCAAAGTGGAGACTTAGACCAAGCAGGGATCTATCGGGTTCAGGCAAAGGCAGTTTTTGCAGATGGAGCTGTTTGGTATGGGAATACGGATGTTTTGGTGATTTATGAATTGTTTGAGTAAATAAGGAGGGTTTTGAGATGGATAAGCTTGGTTTGAAAGGGAAAGTAAAAATAAAGATTTGCAAAGCGAAAACCGGCGAAGTGATAGAGGAAGAGTTTGATAACTTAATAGTGAACGCCGGGAAGGCGGAAGTAGCGAAGCTCATAGGTTCTGGGCTTGGGGGGACGGCTTTCGGCTATATCGCTATTGGGACAGGGACTACATCAGAGGCGGCTACCGATACGGCTTTGGAAGCGGAAGTAAAGAGAAAGGCGGCAACTGTTACTAGCGTTACGACAAACGTAACCGATGATACGGCTCAGTTCGAGGCGTCGTTTAGCTCTACGGATGGGCTTAGCGGCAGTTCGGCTATTACGGAGTATGGCCTATTTAATGCGGACACGGGCGGGACTATGCTTAGCAGGACAGTTCAAGCGGCTAAAAACCTTGACTGGGACGCCGGGGATACGCTAAGCGTTACGTGGCAGATTATAGTCCAGTGAAGCTTTTATTTTTAATTTAATTTTTAAGGAGGAAGTTTTCAATGGGATGGCTAAGCGGCTGGACACATAGGCGAGGAATTACGATAACTGAGCAGTCGGGGAGCACGCTTACTGATTATCAGGTTAGGATAGAGCTTAACTCCTCTAACTTTGATTTTGCTAAAGCTAATGCTGACGGGAGTGATATAAGGTTTACTGCCGATGATGGAGAGACGTTACTCCCTTATTGGATTAAAAAGTGGCCATCACAACCATATATTAAGACGTGGATAAAAGTACCAAGCATCCCAGCTGGAGGCAGCACTACAATTAAAGTTTACTATGGTAATCCTAACGCTGAGAGCAAGAGTGATGGCGAGGCAGTGTTCGAGTTCTTTGACGACTTCGGTGTTCCTATAGATTCTGAAAAATGGGATATTATCGGCGATGGTACGGTGAAGGCTCTCGTTGATACAGTACTAACGACGAGCGATGGAGACCAAGGGTTGGCTTTTGATGGTGAGTACTGGTATTGGGGCCATAACAATGGGACAGGAGTTAATGGTACAATTTATAAGATAGATTCAAGCGGAAATGTCGTGGCGTCGTTCGACGGTCCGCCTCATGCGGCTGGAGGAGATTACAGATGGGATAGAGGCACAATATTGTTCTCATCTGGTGGGGACGAGACGCCAGTTGTATGGGAAATAAGCAAAGATGGGCAGAAGTTGCGCGAATGGGATTTTTCCGGGGAAGGTTATAACAGAGGGGCTTTGGTGGCTTACGAGGGCGACAACAAGATATTACTGTTCACTTCTGACAGTTCGGGTAATTTCAAGATTGGTGAGTATGTGATAAATGACGATGGTACTTGGAGTTCGACAGGGAATGAATGGTCACACTCAAGTTTGGGAACGTCACAAGGCTTGGATTATCACAACGGGCATGTGTATTACCTGGTTGGAGACGGTGACGGCTCAAGTACTAAAGTGTTCAAGTTAAAGTTGAATGCCGATGGCACGATTTCGATGGTTGCGTCAGCTTCTCTGCCAGATGGTTACGAGGCTGAAGGGCTTGTTTACTATAATGGCGAGATATTCTTTGGTAGGTCAGACCACACAATATACAAAGTTAGCCAAGTGTCAATAGACATCAGTTCGTACAGTACATCAATATACTCCAAAGATCAGTTTAGCACTATGATGGCGTTGGTATGCAAGTGGCGCGCCTCTTCCGTGACGCTCGACTATCCTGGTTTTGGTTATGGTAATAAAGGTTCTCCAGCACCAGATATTGTCGATGACTCATATCAAGGGCATGGAATCACGATAGGAAAGATTCATGCGGCAAACGATTATGTGCAGGGTAGGCAGACTGACGATGGTACGAACAGGGATGAAACCGAAAATCTTGGTGTTGACCAGTCAGAGTATCACATATATGAAATTCGCAGATATGCAGACTATTCAAAGTTTTACGTTGATGGCGAGCTTGTGGCTTCATTAGACCAGAACTACCCGACCGAAGACCTATATGTTGGAATTGGCGGACACACACATAGTGAGACTGGACAGTCAATCGCTGACTACATTTATGTTAGAAAAATAGCGGAACAGGACCCAGAAATTTCGGTTGGTCCAGAGCAGTCCTCTGACCTGCAAGGCTGGGCTTACATGAGAGAAATCACGATAACCAATCCCAACAGTACTGAATTGACAGACTTCCAAATTCCAGTAATATTGGCAGGTTACAATGTTGTCACAAATGATGGAAGAGATTTAAGATTCTACTCAAGTGATGGTCAGACTGAGATGCCGTATTATGTTGAAGAAGTTAACAAGGCGAGTGAAAGCATTGCAGAGATTTGGGTTAAGGTTTCAAGTGTGCCGGCTAATGGTAGTGTTGACTTGTACTTGTACTACGGCAATCCTAATGCCGAGAGCAAGAGTGACGGTGAAGCAGTATTCGAGTTTTATGACGATTTTGACAGCGGAGCATTGGACACTACAAAATGGGACAGCGCTGGAACAGTAACAATAAGCGATGGTATTGTAAAAATAGATAGTGGGAACGGTTACATTAAGACTAAAGATACGTTCGGTAATAGCACTCTGCATTTCAGGTTGAAGATGGACGGGCGGAAGTACAATATTGGGTACGGGGATAAGTTCGATTCACCGCAGATATATGTACTTTTGCGTGACGATGGTACTAGTTATGGATTGTACAATCGTAACAGTACTGCTGACAATAAGGTCACGATACAATTGACAACGCCAGACGAGTTCCATTGGTACGAGTTGAAATTTGGGCCGAACGAATCGTCACTATGCCAGGATGGCACTAATTGTGTTACGAATTCATCATATCTGCCAGACCAGGAACTTTATATTGGGTTCCAGCCATGGGGTTCATATACCGGGCCATTGTATGTTGATACGGTATTTGTCAGAAAGTATGCCGAGCAGGAGCCTTCGGTCAGCGTGGAGAGTGAAGAAACTCAAGCAGGAATAGAGCATACTATCTCTCTTTCAGATGAAATACAATTAAGCCATGCTGATAAAAGAGATTTAAGCCTCTCTTCAAAAGAAATATTAATTCTGATTGATAATTCACATTATCACTCTATCCTAATCAAGCTCTTAAGCGATAATGTTTTATTAAATGAAGATATAATTAAGCAAGTAGAGTTGCTTAACCTTTTAAGCGATGATATACCATTATACGAAACGATAGATAAGCAGGCTGATTTGTATAATACTATACTTAGCTCGATTAGTCTAAGTGAGAGTAAAAAAGATAAAATCAGTCTCTCCCTCGATGATGCTCTTACTTTAAACGAGCTCGTATACTACTCATCAACCTTTTACGAGCTGTTACAAGAAAATATAGGCTTACAAGAGAACTTCAACGCTGGCTTTTTATTTGAGCAGGCGATTAGTGACATAATCTCGATAAGCGAGCAGTTAAACCTGCTTGTCGGTATAAACCCGAAGGATAGCCTCTTTACCCTTGAAAAAGCGATTCATGATATTAACATTAAACTAAAAGAGGAAGTTGATCTAAGTGAGAGTGCCGAGATTAAGAGAGTATTAATCGCACTATTAAGTGAGGTAATAGCTCTTAATGAGATAGCCAACTACTTATACTCAGCTCTTATGCAGAAAAAGGAAGCCTTAAACTTATCGGAAAAACAGATAAACCGCTTGGAATTAGCATTGTCCTCTACTATCGCTTTAAGCGAGGACTTAGCTAAGAGCTTAAGTATTATCTATAAGGACGGCATTACTATTTCCGAGCTAAGTAAATTAAGCTTAGTCGCCTCGCTGATTACAGATATATTGCTAAGCGAGAACGTTAAGAGAGATACGAAAGTAAAGATTTTATCCCTACTAAAGATAGATGAAAAAGTCATTTCCTATCTAGGCCTTATCCCTCATGAGGAGAGGACGCTTTACTCATTAATCGTCCTTTCAAAGTTGCTTTATTCTTTAATTAAGACAGAGGAGGAATTATAATGAAGCTGAATTTAAGAAGATTATTTAAGCGGAAGCAAGCCCTAAATCCACCTGTTGAGTTAAGAAAATCACAGACATCAGATATAAAGCAGACTATCTTATCTACTGCTATAAGCAGGCTAAGCCCGGAGCTAATGGTTCTATGTGAGAACGCTTATCTAAGCGAGCCGCTCACCCGAAAAGGCATACTTAAACGCTCACACGATGTATTTGAGCGCTGGCTAAGGATAGAGAGCGAGGACGAAAGAGTAAAAGAGATTTTCGCCGAACTCGAAAAGAGGACGGACTTAAAGAATAAGCTTATCGACCTGCTTAAGAACGCCATGATTTACGGCGTTGGCTACCTCGAAATAGTCTATGAGAATGATACTAATCCTGCAAGTGAGGAGCCGCCTCAGACGAGGATTATTAGCCTCGAATTAATCGACCCGAAAACGATTTTCCCTGTTTATCAGGCAGATCCTAATAAAGAAGACTACGGCGAAATACTCTACTACCAGCAGGAAATTAAAGCTATGCCTAACCGAGTAATTAAGCTTCATCCGAGCCGCATTATTGAGTTTAAATACGATACGTTGGCCGACGGAAGAAGACCAGTCGGCGTTATAGAGCCGATGCTACATGTAGTTGAAGCAAAGATAACGCTGGACAAATCAGCCGGGAGAATCCCGAAAAAGGTGATAAGCCAGATTATAACAGCAACGCTAAAGGGAGACGGCGTCACCCAGCAGTTACTGGATGAGTGGGCTAAAGCGTTCGCTAAGATGGAAGACGTAGGGCGGTTCGTAACTCCGGAAATGGTAGAAGTTGATGTAAAGGAAGGGGGGAAGGCTCTCGATATAAAGCCCTACTCCGAGCATCTCATCTATCAGATAGCGGGCGGAGTTGGCGTTCCTTATACGGTTTTGCTCGGAGCAGGGGCCGGGACGCTGAGCACGAGCGAGACGAACCTGCGCGACTACTACTCCGACCTTCGCGACCTACAGGTTAGGTTTACGCCTATCATTAAGCGCCTGCTTGACTGGGAGTTAGCCGTCGAGGGGGTGAACGTGGGCTATGAAATCGTCTGGAACGAAATTTACGCTGATGAAAAGAGCGAAGCTGATATTTTAGCCACAAAAGCAAGGGCGATAGATTTGCTTATTAATGACGGAATAATCGGCGTGAATGAGGCCCGCGAGCTCCTTGGATTAGAGCCTTTACCCGAGTTCGAGGAAGAAGCCGCTCCCTTCGGGCCCCGACTGAGAGGAGGGCGTTACGCGCATGGTTAGAGAGGAAGAGCTTGACTATATTTTACAGCAGATAGAGTTAGCGATAGATGATGCGTTCGATAAGGCATACGAAGGTAGTGAGGAGTATATCCGGCGAGCATATGAAAAAGGCAACGAGCTGGGGAATAAGGACTTAAAATCAGTTGGTATAAACTTTGATATCCCTCCAGACATCCACGCACTTGACTTTTTAGATGGCTACCAGTTCGACCTCATTAAAGGCGTAAGCGAGGATTTGAAGAAGGAGATAAAGCGAGTGGTACGAGATGGGATTATTAACGGAAAGAGTATGCGCGAGGTAGCTAACGATCTAAAGCAAGTTTTTAATACTCGAAAATGGAGGCTTAATACGATAGCGAGAACGGAAGTTATAAGAGCAAGTAATTTTGGTAGATATGAGGCGTGGAAAAAGAGCGGCGTAGTGGTAGGTAAAGAGTGGGTTACTGCTTTTGATGATAGGACTTGCCCTGAATGTGCGGCAATGGATGGAGACCAAGCCTCATTAGAAAAGCCTTTTCGCAATGGAGTATTAATGCCTCCAGCTCACCCAAATTGTAGATGCACAGCTATTCCTATCATAGACCGAAGTTTAGCAGGGCTAAAGAAAGGAAAATACGACGATGAAAAGAAATATATCAAGCCGAAGCGGAAGGAGCTTAGAGTAAAGTCAATTGAAGCGGCTTACGCCAAGCATTTGCTTTCTACGTTTAAGGAAGCATTTAAAGAGATTATCGCTATCTGGGAGCGATACGGGAGGCTTTTATCATGACAGGCACAGGCATCTTTCTAATTAACTTTGATAAAATCATGAAAAAAGTAGATATGGAAGAAGACATAAATAAGGCAGTTGAACGGATAGCTTTCCTTATCGAGGGTGAAGCTAAGAGGCTCTGCCCGGTGAGGACGGGCCGTCTGAGGGCATCGATTCATACGGGAAAGATAAGGAAGGGCGTTTGTTATGTCGGCACTAACGTCCACTACGCGCCCTACGTCGAGTTTGGTACGAGGAAAATGACTGCTAAACCCTATCTTCGCCCAGCGGCGAGGAGGGTGGTTAATTTAGTAAAGATGAAAGGAATAAGTGCCTTTATCAGGTGATTTAAATGGTAGTAGAGGAAATAATCGCACAGTACGGTATCGCAGGAGGAGCTTTAGTTTTGATGTTTTTGATGTACAAGGCAAACTTAGAGACAATGAGTAAGCTTAGCGATGCACTCGACAGACTGAACGAGTCCTTTCGCGACCTTAAGGAGGAAATACGGGTAATGAGAGAAGAAATTATAAGGGGGGATAGGTAACGACGAAGCAAAAACTTATCTTCGCACAGAGAATAGAAAAGGGTGAACTGCAGAGAGATGGAAGTATAGTCCGCCTGCCGCTTTCAACCATCCTTACTGAGGGAGAGCACAACGGCATTCTCTTCCTGCGTGAAGAAATTGAAAAGGCGAAATTCCCTGAAGCTTTCCCGCTGACGCTCAACCATAGCAGGGACGTAGAAGATGAAGTCGGCTGGTGGGAAAGCCCACGCGTTGAAGACGGCAGGCTGAGAGCGATCCCTGTCATCAACTTGGAGACAGCGAAAGGCGAGGCCGCGCTCGGCTACGTGAAGAACAGGCTTCAAGCAGGCTTAGTCCCCGAAGTCAGCGTGGAAGTCTGGGTGACGATAGACCAAGATGAAAAAGGCAAGAAAATAGCGAGGGAGTTAGAGATAGATAAGGCTTCCCTCGTCGATAGAGGGGCCTGCGGCCCGGATAAGGGCTGTGGGATTGGATTAAAAGAAGAAGAAAAAGAGGAGGTTGAAATGGGCGTAGTTCCTAAGCATCCGTGGCGTTATGGTAAAGATGCAGAAGCGAGCTGGAGTAAGCCAAGCCTCGGCGATTTCACG
This sequence comes from Archaeoglobus sp., assembly GCF_017656475.1. Classification (GTDB taxonomy): domain Archaea; phylum Halobacteriota; class Archaeoglobi; order Archaeoglobales; family Archaeoglobaceae; genus Archaeoglobus. The sequence goes on along the minus strand of NZ_JACDNT010000021.1, from coordinate 9,877 downwards.
GACAAGAGTTGGGGCGAGCTGGGCGACGAGGAAAAGCGCTCAATAGCTGGCCACTACGCATGGGCGCCGGAGAACCCGCCCGAGCGGTTCACCGACCTCAAACTGCCTCACCACAGGCCGGGCGACCATGCTGTCGTTTGGAACGGCGTTAGAGCCGCAATGGCTGCACTGCTCGGAGCGAGAGGAGGCGTAGATATCCCAGCCGGCGACAAGAGAGCGGTTTATAACCACCTCGCCGCCCACTATAAAGAGTTTGACAAAGTCCCTCCTCAAGTAACGTTTTCTGATGACGGTGAAGTAATCGAGGTGATGTGGATGGAGGAAGAGGATAAGCTTGAGTTCGAAGCCCAGCCCGAACCGGCTGAGGCCGAGCAGGCAGAGCAGGAGGCAGAGGCGCAGGAACAGGCGGAAGAATATTACGGGGCGGAAACAGTGAGCGATAATGAGCTTGCTCACTATGAGAAGCTCCTCGCCGAGAAGGACGAGGAAATAGCCGTGCTTAAGGCCAAGCTCGAAGAGCTGGAAAAAACAAAGGCAGAGCTTGAAGCCAAGGTAAAAGAATACGAGCGGGCAGAGCGCGAGGCAATTATCACCGAGCTGAGGAAATATAACCCAGATTTCGACGGTGAGGGGAAAAACCTTGCCGAGCTGAGGGAACTGCTCGAATTCGTGAAGAATATAAAGGTTCCGCTTTCCGGGCGTAAGTCTTTGGTTGTTTCGCCCGAGGAAGAGCCGGTTGACCCGGCTAAGGCGTATGAAGCCATGCTTAGAAAGAAGATGAAGGAGATAAGGAGGGATTGAAAAATGGTTGATGTTGCCAAGCTTCAGAAAGAGTTTGAGGAGCTCGCTAACACCACCACTAGTGATATAAGCGCCATTATAAAGAGCGAGGTCTTTGCTAAGCTTATAGTAGAGGAGGCGACCAAGGGGAGAAAGCTGGCTGGCGTTATCGCCGCGAGCCAGGAAGACCTCACGAAGGGAGACGGCGATACCGTTAAGGTTCGCGTCTTCCCGAAGATAAGCGTTGCCCAGACTGCCGAGGGCGCGGCTAACGAGGCAGGGGCTTATAAGCCGTTCGCTTCTACCGTTACCATCAACAGGTATAGCGTTACCGTCCCGGTTACTGCGGAGAGTCTTTATGAGGCCAGCGTTGACCTGCAGGCTCAGATTGTGAACTCCATCGCCCTCGGTTGGGCTGACAAGATGGACGAGATAATCGTCGAGAAGCTCGACCTTGGAGCGGCGACCGGTACTACCTATACTCCGGCTTATAAAGCCGCCCTTGCCACCGCCGGCGACCTCGACGACGTTTACGACAAGATAAAGGATGCGAGGGACGGCCTCAGAAAGAAGGGCTGGAACCCAGACACTCTTGTCATCGGCTACGACGTCGCCCAGCAGTTGATAGCCGAGTACGAGAGCGGACTTAACAGGAAGGTCATACAGGTCGATGATGACGGCAACCTTAAGAGCGTTTACGGCCTTAAGGTCATAGTTACTCCGTTCGCCCCTGACGTCAGCGATACTGCTAACGAGGTCGTCGCTGTCGTCCTCGACTCCAGCGTCGCGGTCGTCGAAGCGAGGGGCATGCCTGCTAAGTTCAGCGAGAAGTACGAGCCGGAGTACGACCTTTACAAGGAAGTCTTCAACGCCTATTGGGGTGTTGACGTCGTCAAGGCTGACCTCGACGGGGACACTACCGCAGAGGCTATCGGTATCGCTCAGGTCGTGAACCCGTCCGCATGATAGCGGCGGGTCTTTCTTTAATATATTATTATAATATAGTAAAAAGGGAGGGGCAGTAATGCTTTACGGCGATATATTAAGTATCAGGGCGCTAACAGGGCTTACGAGTGAGGACATAAGCGATGAAGACATTACTCAGGTAATGCAGTTGGCCAACCGCATCGTTTTAAATACGATACAAATAAGAGTTACAAAAGAACAGCCACGGCAGATAGGAGGTGACAGAACAGTTTATCAGACAATATCATATCCTCTCGCCGATATCGATGGGGATGGACAAGTAACGGCTAATGATATAAAAGTAGAGGCTCTAAACCCGGTTGAAAGCTTCAATATGTGGCGGGAGCTTGCCGTTGACCAAATTAACCCGTATTACGGGCTGATTAAGTTAGCTGAAGCCCCGACGAACGGGGAGCGAGTGTTTGTAACTTACGCTTATATCCCAGAATGGGTAAAAAAAGAAGATATAGACGACTTGGTGAACTTACTGACCGCTCATATCCTTACGCTGAGACTGCAGAACCCGGACACGGTAGCAATAACCGACCTCGGGGCTAACGAGCTGATAGTAAAGAAGCAAGAAACTAAGTTCTTGGAGGTGTACAAGCTTAAGTTGCAAACATTGATGAATATTAAAGCGATGCGGAGTGTAGAGCTATGACTGACTATCGGGCGAAGTTGAAAGAATTACTTCAAGATATCGTTTATACGAACAAGTATAATTCTCAAGAGAATATTAATATCTATTACGAAGAAGACGTTACGGAGGGAAGGGCCCGCTTTAAAACACCCGCCCTTATTATCCGAGGTCTACGGCAGGCAATAGACCCGGCGGACATCGGCTGGAATATCTATATAAACCTCTACGAAATCGATGTTAGCCTTTACCTGAAGCTGAGAAGCGATAATTACTCAGCTGAGGAAGTAAGAGAGGAAGTAACCAACCAGATAATTAAGCTGGCCGAGCAGAATAAAGACGGGCTTACAAGTAATGATATTTATCTAAGACTCGCTGAAATCAGAGATAGAAATTATCTAGAGGAAGTAGGAATTTTAAGGCGTGATTTTAGTTTTAAAATTTATAAGGAGGGTTGAAAATGGCAAATCAATGGATTAAGATAGGAAATATAAGCGGTGGCGGCACCTACATCGGCCTGATAGCGAAAGAAGACGACTTAACTATCGAGAAAGATTTAAAAGAAGAGTATTACATTCACTCCGTCCACCCGATAGAGCTTAAAGACGCAAAAGTGGCTCCATCAGGGAGTATAACAATCCCGCTTAAGCCAGAGGACGGCCTCGACGAACTGCTCTATGCCTTTTTCGGCGAGGTATCTTCGAGCGATAATGGAGATGGGACTTATGCTCATACGTTTACGGTGAAAGAGAAGGACATCCCCGAATTCGAGATAATCAAGAACATCGGCAGTATTCAGGAAAAATATTCTGGCTGTAAGGTAAAGAGTATAGAAATCTCCGCTAACGCAAGTGGAGAGTTCGAGGTAAGCGTCGAGGTTATTGCGAAAGAAGGAGAAAGAGTTTCAGGTGAAAGCGAAGGTAGTTATACCTTATCTAAGACCATGAAAGTTACTTCCTCCTCAATCACGTGGGGAGGAAATGAGTATGGCATTGGGGCAATTACTCTTACTTTTGAAAGAGATTTAGCAGAGGACGGCTTTTATCTAAACAGCGACGTCGGGCGGTCTGCCATCCCAGAAGGCAACTTTAAGGCGACGGCTAAGCTCGACGTGCTTGTGGACGATGTAACTTTTATCCAAGACTTCCTCGCTGGCACTACAAAGGCATTGGAAGTAACTTTCCAGAACGCAGACGGGCATAGTATAGTCGTGCATATCCCAGCTGGAGTGATCACTTCAAGGGCGAAATCAACTGATGTAGGAAAGCAATTGCTTGTTGAAGAGGTGGAGATAATCGGGCTGGATGATGGAGCGAACGGCTCGGCTTATGTGGAGCTAACAAATACAATCGCTTCATACCCGAGGACTTGACTTTTATTATTTCTTTTTATAATAATATAAATGAGGTGAGTAAAATGGAAGTAGAGATTAATGGAAAGAAGTATATAGCTAAGGAGCCGACCGGGTACCAGTTGCTAAAGTTCACGGAGAAATATATGGACGACAATGGGGAAGTAAAAGCTGGGATCTCTAAGGCGGATATGATTGTTGAACTTATTAATCTAATTTTCGGCGTCCCGGAGGAAGAAGTAAAGAGGCTGAAATGGAGCGAGCTTCAAATCTTGAACGAGAAGGCGAACGCTTATCTGCAGAGCCTCTTCGAGGACAAGCAGGAAAAAAAGTGAAATTAATCGCACGACAGCTTTTGAAAAATAAGCCTTATTTTTTTGTCGGCTCTAACTCAGACGCGTTTACTATTTCTCTAAAGTTGCAAGCGGTTATAATTGCCAAATACTTCGGTATTTCTCCGGTTGAAGTTCTAAACTGGTCTTATTCTGAAATGCAAGAATTCTTAGCTTTAATCGATGTAATCAGTGAAGCGGAGAGTAATAATAACGGGAGAGATAAGACGGTTTATGATTTAAAAGAGATAGAAGGCGAGAGAGATGGCAAATGAAATATTAAAAGTTATTATCGCGGCCCAAGACGAAGCATCGGCATCTATAAAGAAAATAACAAAAAATCTATCCACGCTTAAGACTGCAGCAATAGCGGCAGGCTCAGCGTTAAGTGCATTAGCAATTAAGCAGACAATAGATGCTTTTGCCAGCTTTGATGATGCTTTACAGAAAAGTATTGCTATCATGGGTAATGTCGATGAAGCAATGCGGGAAAAATTAGCAAAAACGGCAAGAGATGTGGCAAAAGAGCTGGGTATAAGTCATGAGGAGGCGGCACGTTCATACTACTACCTCGCCTCAGCTGGTCTTTCAGCGGCTGAATCTCTAAAAGCTATGCCTGCAGTTGCTAAGCTCGCAAAAGCTGGCGCACTCGATATGGCCGAAGCAACAGATATAGCGACGGATATAATGACAGCATTTGGCAAATCGGTTGAAGACCTCACACACATCAACGACGTACTTATCGCAACCGTGACGAAGAGCAATACGAACCTGCAACAGCTCGGTGAAGCTATGAAATATCTCGCACCTTCTGCTCATGCCGCCGGCTGGTCAATAGAGGAAATGAGCGCCGCCGTGGGATTGCTTTCTAACGCAGGTATAAAGGCAAGTCAAGCAGGAACTTATCTCAGACAGGTTATCGCTCAACTACTTGACCCGACCAGCTCAGCAAAGGAAGCACTCGCAAGGCTTGGGCTTACGGTAGAGGATATAAATCCAAAAACCAACTCACTTGCAGATATTTTGCAGAAGCTAAAAGAACACGGGGCCACAGCATCCGATATTATGCAGATTTTCGGTGTTAGGGCTGGAACGGCAGTTTTAGCATTAATGGACCAAGGAGTCCCAGCTTTAAGACAATTTACCAAGGAAATAAAGAATGCAGGGGGAATAACTGACCAAGTAGCTAAAACACAAATGGAGAGCTTCAGAGAGCAGATAAATAAGTTAAAAGCTCAACTCCAAGATATTATGATTACAATAGGTGAACAACTCGCCCCAGTAGTGTTAGATTTTGCGAATAAGTTACAAGAGTTCCTTACGGATGAAAAAACACAGGAACAGATAAAAACTTTCACAGATGGATTGAAAGAAGGACTTTCTAATATTATAGAGGCACTAAGGTTAATGCTCGAAATCTTATCCAAACTCCCCCCAGAAGTATCTAAAGTAATAGGAGCCTTGGCCGCTTTCGGAGTAATTATTGGGCCACTTGTAACAGTAGTTAAAGTCATATCGAGCTTATGGGGGTTAATATCTGGATTAACAGGAGTATTAAATGGACTAATCCCTGTTTTGGGCGCAGTAGCAGGAGCGATAAGTCTCCCTGTCGTGGCGATAGGAGCACTAATCGCCGCCATTACCTTACTAGTCTTTAACGTCGGAGGAGCACGGGATAAGTTAAAGTCTGCAATTATGACAGTAAAGGACGCTCTCGTTTGGGCATTTAATATAATGAAAGAGAAAATAACTAGCTTTGCCTCAGAGGTATTTAATTACGCATTAAATATAGGGCAGTCAATCGTAAATGGAATAAAGCAGGGTCTTTCTAACATCTGGAATGTAATTAAAAGCTCTTTACTCGACCCAGTTAGAAACGCAATCGATGAAGTAAAAGATAAGCTAAAAATAGGGAGTCCGTCCAAGGTCTTCATCGAAATTGGGCGGAGCATAAGCGAAGGCTATGAAATTGGCCTTCAGACGGCAAGAAAGATTAAGCCCTTCTTTATCACACCTCCACAAATAGCAACTCGTCCGGCCCCTATGCCGGTAAGAGGAGTACAACCCACAGGCCACCGCATAATAATTAACCTCGAAGGTGTAGCGATAAGAGAGGACAGAGATATTGACAGGCTCGCTGATGAAATAGAAAGGCGGCTGGGGAGGAAGCTTAAATGGTAGATCACACCACCTCTATCACCGAAAACATTACTTTATCCGAAGCCCTCCCTTTTAATCTTTCCTCTATCCTAAGTGATAGCTTAACCTTGCAAGAGAGTATACTAAACCTGCAAGAAATCCTAAGTAAGCGATATAAGCCGCCTATCTTCCGCTTCTACTTAGACGGTGAAGAAAAAGGAATTAAGAGTATAAGGATAAGAAAAGACTTAAACGGAGTAACAGAGGCTACGCTAACGGCGTATGTTTATGCGGCAACAGAGGAGGATATATTAAAGCCCGTTGTTATCACATCAACAAATCCTTACGATGATACGACTATAACGCTCTTCCGAGGCGTATTAGTTAAAATTGAAGAAAATAAGCCCGATAAGGAGATTAAATTAGAATGCAGGGGCTTAGATTACTACCTCGAAAATGACATATTTATACAGTATGATTCTGAAACTGGGGAGATAAATGGTGTTTTTGAATATATGCAAGAGAGAGCAGATAATATAGCGAGGGATATATTAAAAGACACTTCATTTACTCTTATTGAGTGTCCTACGACTAAAATAAGCCTAAAGTTCGATTATGAGAACCGGTTAAGGGCTTTACAGCTGATAGCGGAGATTTTAAATAGAGTTCTTTGGATAGATAATGACTACGGCGTTCACATCGGAGATAATTCTGGAAGGTTTGAGCTAAGCGAAATAACTTCAAAGAGGTTATCCCAGAGCGGGGAAGATACATATAATAGAATAATCGTGATCGGAGGAAACGATGGAGAGGGAAAAGTACCCATCGCCATCGTTGAGGATGGACAACTAATTTCACAGCAAGGAGTTAAGGCCAAGAAGTTTACGATAATGCAAATTAGAGATAAAGAGACGGCCCTACTATTCGCTAAGGCTTATCTGGATACTTATAAGCAGATAAATTATAAGCTATCCGTGAGAATTCCGCCTAAATGGAAGAACTATCTGATCGACATCGGGAACGTTATAACTATAGATAGCGAGGAGTATATAATCTCTTCCCTTGAGCTAAGCGATAAAGAAATAACTTTAGAGGCCACGCCGATTAGGAGTTTTATTAACCTGAAGAACTATTTAGAGAGACAGATTAAACAGATAGAAACGGCGACGAGCTCAAGTACGTTCTACAACGAAAGCCCTACCCTTCTTACGGCTTATGAGATTTTAGACCTCGATACTGCTTACTACGGAGGGAGCACGCCGAAGACGATAACCATAGGCGATGATACATATACCATCCTAAGCGTTATGCACTTCTTTATCCCTGATAACTTTACCCCTAAGGAGGCCGAGTTAAAACTCCGCTGGTTCGGAGATGAGAGCCCGATTTCATTTAAAGTAATAGTAAATAGTGATGTATGTAGTCCAGTAAGCGAAGGGACAACGGACGATGGAGATGCTCTTTATACAGTTATAGTGGATTCACTAAAAAAAGGATGGAATAATATTTATTTCGTCCAATGAGGTGATAAAATGGCTAAGCGGCTAATTGCGGAGTTGATAATAAAAGGAGCATTATGCGAGACTCCGGAAGAAGATACAATTAAAGAGGATGTAAATCCTCCCAACGAGGGTGCAGTATTCACGGCTTTTAACCCCGAAGCGGACGGGATGGCGATAACCGAACAAGGGGATGTTCAAATAGCCTTCGGGAACCAATGTTTAAATGATGACAGTACGACGGCTCCTGGCTGGACTGCAGGGGATTATATGGCTACATACTCGGGGAAGTTAGTTCCTACCGAGCCTTTAGATGATTTCTGGACAATCACCGGGGATTTAGAGATAAGTACCTCTGAATGGGGATACCAATCTGCTTTTGCGACTGAAAATAAACTTTACTTCGGAATTGGAGACCCAGCCACTAACTTCATCGGGTTAAAATTAAAATGGACATTAGGGCGCGGTGCAGGGAGTTTATACATCTATATAGTGTCGGTTTTCGATGGTTCGGAAAATGCAACCCTGCTTAGGCAGATAGACACTGGAGAGGAAGCCGTTACAGCAACAGGTACGTTTACCCTTCATAGGATAGATGAAACGACATATCAGGCCGAATTGGAAATCTGGGGAGGAGGTACGGACAGCCGCAATGGGACCTTTACTAACCCTGATATAACTGTTTATAGCGAAGATAGTTACAATAATTACCTCTGCGGTCAGGTAGTATGGAAAAATCTCAACCGGAGTTGATAGATTAATGCTTAAAAGGTATGCTCCTTTGAAAAACTTAAAAAAGCGGCTCCCGTTCTGGGTAGTCGGGTTTTTAGTTTTTATTTTTCTTTTGAAGTATAAATTTATTCTTTCTCCGCTTTGGATAATTATTTTTATCCTTATTGATGAAAAAATAAAAGAAGGCTATTTCTTCGACCCACGCGACGTAAAAAAGCCACTCACGCATGAAAACCTCGCCGTGATAACCTCGGCCATCCTCGCAGTTATCGCCTTACTGGGAAGGAGGGAGAAAAATGACGAAGATAAAGATAATAGATGGTGACGCCGTCGGCGGTATTCTCGCCCTCGCAAGGGGAAGGGAAAAGAGGAAGGGCGGACTTCCGGGCGAGATTAGCTGATTTCTTTTTTCAGTAGTTCTTCGTTTTTATCCGCCCATTCGTCGTATATAACTAAATCTTCTACCTCGCGCCGCTCGGTCTCCTTAACTATGCTATCAAACTCGGCCTCGGCGTCGTTTATCAACGCTTTTGCATCGCGGAGGTTCTTCCTGAGCAGGCTAACGATACGAGGCAATTCGCTAAGCGGGGCAGTCTCTATCTCGTCGAGCAAGCGCTCGGAAAAATCGAGAAGGGAGAAAGCATCAGTGAGCGCAATAGTAATGTGTTCAGTGCTCATTGTTGTTCACCTCAGAGCCTCTGCGAGCTTCTTGAGCTTCTCGACGGCCTCGCCGTAGCTCTCGTTGGCCTCCTTGAGGGCCTCAGCGAGTTGGTCGAGGATGTTGTCGAACTCCCTGCCGAGGTTTCTGAGGATGTAGATGGGAACTTCCTTGAGGGTCTCTTCGTCGGTGGCATGGTAGTAGTCCGGGTTAGTCTCGGCCCACTGGGCATGGTCGCACTCGATATACACTCCTTCCTCGTCAATCAGGAGGTAATAGTAGTCGTACATAGCGATTGTGGGCTCCACTGTCTTCTTTCCGAGCTTATACCTAAACCTAAACCGCTCCGGCCTCTTTGCCAGAACGGTCTCCTCGAAGACCTTCATGGCCTCAGCGACGCCCTTCCTAATCCAGCTCTGCTTCTCGGCCAAGACGGCCATCCCTTTCCTAACTTCCTCCAACTTCTCCATCTTCACCACCTCCGTGTTCTTCACTATCTATTATGCTCTCAACCTTTATAAACTTTTCTATCCTTACGCTGCTAATACTCGGCTGATTACTGCGATCCCTGCAACGATTAGCTCACCGAGCACGGCCCCGGCGAGGATATATATTACTATATCTACTACCTGCTTCCTTTCTATCTTCATCCTTTATCACCTCTTCCGAATATTTCCTTAGTATTTCGTTCACTCACGGGCATCACGCTCCTCCTTTTCTTCAGTGTAGATGTACCTCCACCACCACGTGTAATACTCCTCCGTAATGCCCATTTCACTCATT
>NZ_JACDNT010000020.1 GCF_017656475.1 Archaeoglobus sp. | reverse complement strand
TTTGGGTTACTGCTGGAGGTGGTTCGATGGCGGGAAATAATTTTAGGAAACTACAAGCCTTTTTAATTTTGAAAATGTTTAAATATTAGAAAAGGAGAAACTATGACTATGAGAGTCTCAGTGATAGTATTATTGGCCATTTTGCTTGTTTTATTTCCTAGAACGGCTTGTGGAAAAGAGGTAATAATAACTTCCGAGAAGCTAATCAACCAAGCAGAAGAGCTTAAGCAGATCCATGAAAATTTGGGTGTCAAATCAGAAATCGTAACGGTGGAGCAAATTTGGAGAGATTACAGTGCTGCCGAAGACCCTCCGGTTGAAGGTTACAGCACGGAGCAAGTTTACGAGAAATACAACTACACCCTCGCGAGAAAAGTAATCTCTTTTCTGAGGAGCGTTAACGCCAGCCACATAACCATTTTTGGCGATGCAGACGTTGTTCCTCCGAGTTATTATGCAAAGCTTGTTTATGGAGAGCTGTTTCCAACTGACTTCTTCTACGCCTCTCCAGACTACGACCTCAAGCCAGATTTTGCGGTGGGAAGGATACCTGTGAGTAACGTAGATGAAGCTGAAAAAGTCCTGAACAAAGTTAAGGAGTGGATTTCGGAGTTTAACAGCGGAAATTACAGAAACGCTGTTTTGGTCGGCATGAGAATTTATGCCGCCCCCTTCAGCTCAGACAAAGCAACTATAGACGACTATGAAGTGTGGCAGGGTGAAACTGCGGTGAAACTCCTAGAAGACTTGGGTTTTACGGAGAGCTTTTATAGCGAGATAGCGCTGGGAAGCGATCAAGAGTGGACGAGTATAAAGCAAACTCTGGATGAAGCATTTTCGGGGGGTTACGGGTTGGTTTTTCACGTCGGGCATGGTGTTCCCTATGCTCTAGACTCTGATGACGGTGGAATGTATACAACGAGGTACATGAACATGCTGGACAAGAGTCGTCCCTTGCTACCAGTTGTTCTCAGCAGTGGATGTAGCGCTGCGGCTTTTGATGATGAGATAAGGGATATATACCTTCCAAGCTGGGCTCCGGGATTGTGGAGTGAGTTTTTGTTGACAAATGATGCAGGAGGTGTAGCATTTATCGGCTTTACCGGCACTGCTGGTAGCGACTACCAGTTTGCTGAGAAAAACGGGTACGTGGAAGTTGCCGGAGTGATGCACGCTGACAACATTTTGATTAAGACAATACAGCATCTTCCCGGGAACAGGATTGGAGACGCCTTCAAAGCGGCACTGGAAGAAGTGTTGGAGGATGAGGGAATTAGGCTGAACCCCTCAACCAAAAAGGAGGAGTGGATGCTGAGAATTTACCTTGAGGCGGAGCTTATCGGCGACCCCGTACTGCAGTACCCTGCCGTTGAGTGGAATCAGCCTAGAACTCATCCAAAAATAGATATCCCACCCAACTGCATTGATACGGTCTGCAAGGGGAAAACAACGTTCAATTTTGACAGGACGGTTTCTGCAAAAGTTTTCTACCTCGAACACAGATATCTTCCAGACAAGGGCTACAGCATTTTCGGTGAGTTAGTTGACAAGGCGAAAGATGTGCGTGAGTATACATTCGACCCTCCCTACGAGGGGAAGTACCTGCTGAGAGTTTTCGATGGTAAGCTTGAAAGCTGGTTAGCCTTTTACGCCTCTCCCATTGATGAGCTCGAAATAAGCTACCCCCACAATGTCACGGCACACGTGGGTGAACTTCTTGAAGTCAAAATAAACGCCAACTTGGATGCCGAGTGCAGCATAATTTCAGCTCCTGACGGCGTTTCTTGTGAGAACATGACGATAAAGTGGATTCCTGCAGAGTCGGGAATTTTCAGAATCATCTTCACAGTTTCAGCCAATAACGATAGCGTGCAGGGTGAGATTGAAGTTAAAGTTGAGGGCATGAACATTACTGCAATCAGCCCTCAAAACGGCTCTACCGGCCAGCCTCTTGACGTCGAGCTGTGTGTTTCGCTTTCAAGGAGTTGCAGCGTTGAATTCTACTCCTCAGGAAACCTGATAGGTTACGGAGAGGGAAAGAATGTTTGTGTGGAGTGGAGCGGTCTCGATGAGGGGAGAAAGTACGAGTGGATGGTAAAAGCAAACTGCAACGGAACCGTTTACAACTCCAACACTTGGTGGTTCAGAACAAGCTTTAGACCTGCTGCAGACTTCAGATTTGAGGTTAATGGTTCGAGCGTGCATTTTATTTCCACAAGCACTGATGCTGACGGGCAGCAGTTGACTTGCATCTGGGAATTCGGAGATGGAACTCAGGGGAACGGCTGCGATACTACACACAACTTCGAGGCCGGTAACTATACTGTCACTCTAACCGTAACGGATGAAACGGGGCTGAGCAGTAGCATTTCGAAGGTTGTGACGGTTACAAAGAACGAGACTGAACTTCCAGCCGGATCCAAGGATTTGGATGGAGATGGGCTTTACGAAGACATCAACGGAGATGGAAGACTTGATTTTAATGACATTGCCTGCTTCCAGTGGCATTTCAATGAGCCGCAGTTTCAGGATTATGTGGAGTACTATGACTTCAAGCCTGATGGTGTCATAAACACCAGAGACGTGCTCGAACTGTACGTTTACTGGAAGTGGGGGATTAAGAGGTGGTGACTATCCATTTTTTATTTTTACCACGTAAACAACATCCTCGTCGAATACGGCAAACTCGTCACCCCGCCTGAGAATCGGCTTGTTGAGATATTCTGCAAGCTTCAGAAGCTCCTCAACGCTTTCAACCACGACTTTGCCGTCTTCAAAATGCAGAGCTTTTACAACAACATCGGAGTACTTGGCGTAGGGGTCTCCTTCAACGATTTCCCACTTTTTGAACATCAATACAAACACAAAGACAGGAATTATGGAGAACGGGACAAGAACGAACTTCAAAATCCTTAACGAGGGATCAACGACGGTGAATTCTTCATTTTCCTTAAACTCCTTCGTAGCTGATGGCTCGTACTCGAAGTTCGATATTTTGGATCCTAGTGATGCTGTAACCTCTCTCTGGTAGTCATATCCGGCGGCATGGGTTTTTATGGTGAGAACGAGTTTTGGCTCCGATGCCTTGTAGTCGAGCTCCTTACTAATTTTTTCATAGAGGGAGTTGTAGTAGTGGAGATCGAGGGGCAAAGTGAGAGTGTAGCTGCCATCAAAGCTTCCAGAGAAACTTTCAACAACCTTGCTCCAATCTTTCGTTTGCAGGCTGATTATAACCTCATAACTCCCTTTCTTATCACACGAACTGCAGCCCACGCTTAGTTGGTAAGATGCCTCACAGCTCTCAGTTATGTTCAGAAAAATGCGATCAGTCTGAATCTCACCCTTGCCGAAAAGGGTGTTATCTTTCAATTTAGCCTTAACGGAGAAGCTGTCAGAAAAAACCACTGTGTCCTTAACAACCTCAACTTTCTTCTCAGGATTTACCAGCACCGCTCCTGCTATGCAGAGAATTGAGATTGCCAGCAAAGTGCCAGCGAGAATTCTGAAACTACTCTTCGTAATTTTCAAGGCAGAACACCCCACATCTTGAGCAAATCCCTGAGCATGAGGGACAGGAGGCCTATTCTCGGAATCACAAATACAACTTTCCCGATAACCCTGTCACCGCTTACCGGATCATCAGCCACGTCATTAGCATCACCTTTTGTTATGAAAATCTTTTGCTCTCCATCATAATGAATTTCCACAACCCTGTGGGTTACGGTGTAGTGCTCTTCCCAGTACTGTATGACATCTCCCACCTCTATCTCATCAAGGCCAACATTTTTGACGATGACGACATCGCCGACCTCTATCGCAGGTCTCATGCTTCCGGAACCGACTACGGATGGGTGAAGGCCGAGGGAACCGGAAAAGAAGAGCAGCAGCAAAATGCATGCGGTCAGAAATCCGACCCATGATAATGTGCTCTCCTTCTTTAGTTCAACCTTCTTCGGCTCTAGCTCCCTTTCGAGAATCGCGTAGCCAACAGCGGGAACGGCTGTTTTGACCATTGCATTGAGTGTCCAGTCTAGGTTTGGCAGTATTGGACAGAACCACTCAAAGGCTGTTATGGGGAAAATAAATGCTATCGAAGCCCTGAAACCATAGACGTATGCCAGAAGTGTAAGGAAAAGCTGCTGGGTGAAATGGGGTATAACATCGTTGCCCAAAAACTTGAGAACTTCAAGAGGTGCAGTGGGGAAAAACCTGAGGTCATTTAGGTAAAGAAGAACGAAGTAGAGTGTGGCAACTGCTATAACCGCCTTTTCGCCGATTTTGCGAGAAAAAATCCTTACGAAAAGAGCTCTGCTCAGCTCCACACCGAAAAGCGTTGAAGCAACGTAAGCGAAATTTGTCGTTATGCCGAGCGGGGTGAATGAGTAAGGGCTCTTCCCGAAGCCGATAAAAGCGCCGAGCGTGAACAGCAAGGCTATCTGGAGCATCGCGGCGTAGATTGCAAGATTCACGGGTGATGTGAAGTTCTTGAGCCTTACAGGCCTTCGGAAAATCGGGATGTTTGAGAATTTCGCCTCATAGTAGGCTGAAAAGGCCAGAAAAATTCCGGCAGGTATCTTGGCGTAGAAGGACAGCAGGGAAGGGAGGAAAGGAATTGCGGAGTAAATCAGCAGAGCAAGGAGTGTGAGCAGCATCGCTCAAAAGTGCGGGTTTGAATATATATGGGTTGCTTACGTCAGGGTCTAAAGGCCTTGAACCTGAACCTTATCTCGTAGCTTACTGACTTGCTCTGAGGTGGGTTGCTGTCGGGAGGGAAGTATATCCAGAAGCTGTCGGTTTCGAGCATACCCTTCAAGCTCTCTTCATTCAGACCGCTCCGGTTGCTGAGATAGGTTGTGAGGTTGGCCTCGTAGTCACCATCAGGCTTGCAGAAGGCAATCCACCCGCCCTTTCTGAACACCTTTCCTTTGAGGTTTTTCTCAAGGATTTCTTCTGTCTCCGTTAAGTTGTAGCCAACAGCGACAAAGCCGTCAATTCTGCAGTCGTGAGGGTTTGTGTCGTAGAAAACGACGAAGACTGTTCTGAAATCCCCATCAGCGTTGATGACAACATCATCGAGTTCAGAAGGTAGCTTCCTGTTAACGAATATGAAGTGGGAAACGGCCGCATATGATGGATAGGCGTTTTCGATGCTGAAGATAACACCGTCATCGACCTTGAGGAGATTCGCTTTAGCTATGTCAGGCTTTTCGCAATTGCAATAGTTCGTGTGGAGAAACAGGCACTTTGCCATACAACCAACCCAGCAACCGTCAAGCCTCGCCTCGCCATAGTCGGGTAGGTGTCTCCATAGATGGGTTTCGGATGGTAGAAGAACCTCCCAGTCAACGTCGGAGGTTGAGACCGTCACGGCAGTATCGAGTTTGAGGTGATCGTGAAAAAGTGCTGCGGTGGTGGGAATGAAGAGGAGGAGTATAAAAAGGTAGGCGGGTTTCATAAAAAATTGGAAAATTAAGGTTCGTTGAACTGCCCGAACACGAAGGTTATGTTGAGGTTCAAAGTTCGACCCTGCGGTGGGTTGCTGTCTGGTGGGAAGTATATCCAGATTGTGTTGCTGTCCTCGTCGCCGAAAGATATGTAACCGCCTTGAGTGAAGACTTTGCCGTCCAGTTCACTTTCTATCTCGTTTTCGAATTGAGCGAGGGTCAAGCCACTATTTCTCTTGGTGACTACGTTGTTGTTACCATCAAGACTGTATTTCAGCTCGTACGCAACCCTCGCACTGTTTCTAAGTTCCTCAGGAGCGTCTATCACTACATCCCTCAGCTTGGAGGGGAGGTTGCCAGTGTTCTTTATCTGCACGTCAATTCCAAAGGCGTAACCGGGGTAGGCGTTAGCAACGGTAACCGAGATCGTTGTTTTACCACCAGCTACGTCACTTTTGGTGCAGTAAACAGTACCGTACGAGTCTTCAGCCAGATTAAATGGATTGAAAACGTCGCTGGTCGTCATATTATCGTAGCAATTAGGTTCCCCACTAAGTACCCATTCCATGTCTGTGGTGGTGACAGTGTTCGGGGCGTTAGAGTCACCGATGAACAGCGTATCACTGAATCCAGCATAGGTAACGCTGAGTGCGAGGAGCATTACGGGAATCAGCAGATACTTCGCTGACATTTCTGTTCACCTTTTAAAAAATGAAAAAGTTACTCGTTGAACTGGCCGACGTCGATGGTTATCGTGTATGAATATGGTGTGTCCTCAGCGGCGTTTTGTCCGACTGTTGTTACGACATTAAACGTTTTGGATGTTTCTATCACATCGCCAGCATTCAGCCCGTCCACCACTACAGTTAGTGGGTCAGTTGCATCATTGTTAATAGCCTTTATCTTAGCCGGGATTGTTCCCGTGTTTTCAATTGTGAAAGTACAGTTTGCCTGATATCCCGGATAGGCGTTTGTGATTGTGACTGTCGCGCTTTTGCCGTCATCAGCAACCTCGCACTGGACACTTCCAACATCATAAGTTTCCTCATTGTCGCTTGATGTTGCAGTGCTGTTGAATATCACTTCTAAGGTTCCAGTGCCTACCGTCCCAGTTATGCTCAGACTATCCTCCCAGTAGGCGTACGTCGCACCCACCAGCCCGAGGGCCACCAGCATGGCCACGAACAGAACTCCGAACTTCTTCATTCACATCACCTCATAAGTCTTAACTCCACAGTATTAATATAAATTATGAAAATAAAACACATGCATATTACCGCTGCATGAACAATGTGCTTTTTGCACATGTTTGCAGCATGTAAAATTTTACCAAAAGCCTTATTAATTTAAACTTCATAATTTTATTCAATGTATTCCCATATCCTTGCGGAACTGGATAAAGCAGCACTCGAATTATTAAAGGGGAAAAAAGTTGATGAGACATTTCTGGAAGTATTCAAGGTTGCTGGTTTCGTAGACGTTGAAAAAGGGGAAGTAAAGATAAAAAAATCGCTGTTCAAATTTTTGGAGCTACCTGCGAACTGAGTATTTCTGCAACCTCTTTCATCTTCTGGAGGAGCAATTTTCCCTTATCCGTCAACCTATAGCTGTCATTGGTGCAAACAACAAAACCCTCTTCTTCGAGAAAGCTGATATACTTGCTAAAGCTCCTCCAGTCGAGGTTCGAGGCGTACATAAGCCTCGTTTTTGTGCTGACACCAGCATCAACGTTTTTCATGATTTCAAAAATTATCTCCATACGGGACCTTTTCATGTTCTCCCCCGTTGACTGGCTGTCGCTTAGCTTGCATAAAAATCTATCGGTTTATATCAAATGTTTGCTATACTAATTGTGGTAATAATGATGGTAAATAATAATCTACAAAAAAGTATTGGCTTGTTAGCTGATATCAGTCGATTTTACCAAACTCACCCGCATGCCTATGTATTTATCCCATAAGTTTTATATATTCCTTCAACAACTGGATGCATGGAGCTTCCAGGTTTTATCTTTCAGGCACAGGAGAATTTGATTGAGAGGCCGTGGGGAGGGGAGTGGATCGCTCTTCTGAAGGGGTTCAGGCAGGCAGGCATCGGCGAGTCGTGGGAGTTTTCAGCCCACCCATCACGCCCCTCTACCGTCCTCGTTAAAGGCCAGCAGATGACAATGCTCGAATTATTCTCGAAATTCAAGGATGAGTTGCTCGGCAAAGCTGCGGAAAAATTCACCAAATTCCCTATCCTTGTCAGGCTAATAGATGCATCCTCTCCCGTTCCGGCTCATGTTCATCCTTCCGACAAAGCGGCTGAGAGCTTGGGAGAGAAGGAAGGTGGGGTTGAATCAGTATGGCTGGTTTTCAACAAAGGAAAGGCTTATGCTGGATTTAAGGAGGACGTGAAGATTGAAGAGCTGGAAGAAAAGCTCAAGGAGGAGGATTTTGACGTCAAATCTCTCTTAAACAGCTTTGAAACCGCACCTTACGATACCTTTGTCATCCCACCCGGCATGCCACATGGGGGAGAGAACCTGAGGGTTCTCGAAGTCTCCTCCAACTCAACCCTCGCCTACTTCTTCACCGAAGAGGACTTCGAGAAGGTGAAGAAGGTTCTGAACACCAAGAAGGTTGAGGATTTTGAGGTCAAGGGTAAGAAGGGAAAGGCAGAGATGGAAAACTTTGGTCTTGAGGTTATAGAGGTTACGGGCTCTGCCGAAATTAATACTGGTGGTGTGATGAACATTCTTTACGCTGCTGAGGGCTACTTCATTTTGAAGGGGAAAGAAGTTGCTGACCTGCATCGCGGCTACTCCTGTTTAGTTCCTGCAACAACGGAATCCCTCACGGTAGAGAGTGAAGGCGGAAAAATAGTGAGAATATATCTGAAAGCTTAGGGTCTCGAAACGATGGCGACGGTGGCAACCGAATACGGCCCTCCGAGGTTGTGAGCAAAGCCCGCTTCAGCATCTTTAACCTGCAGACCCTCTGCCTTGCCGAGAACCTGCTTTGTCAGCTCTGCAACCATCCTCACACCGCTTGCAGCGATTGGATGGCCGAATGATTTCAGACCACCATCCGGATTTATCGGGAAATCCCCATCTATGGCGGTCACACCCTTCCTTATTAACTCTGCCCCCTCTCCGGGCTTGCAGAGCTGCATGTCCTGATAGTTGATTAGCTCGGTTATGGTGAAGCAGTCATGGACGATGCCGAAGTCAAGCTCCTTTCTCGGATTTTCTATTCCAGCCATCTTGTAAGCCATCTTTGCCGCCTTAACCGTTGCAGGGAAGCTCAGAAAGCTCTCTGAGGGGCGATGCCACGGGTGCATGGTTTCAACCGCCATTCCAACTGCTTTTATCACCGCATAGTCATCCCCAACAATCTGCCTGGCTATTTCGGGGCGAGTGAGCACAACAGCGGCAGCACCATCACTTACAGCACTGCAGTCATAAACGCCAAGCGGAGAGGCAACTATTGGCGCCTTCAAAACTTTTTCAACTGTAACCTCGCTCCTGAAGTGCGCTTTGGGATGTCTCGCTCCGTTGTAGTGGTTTTTCACAGCAACTAATGCCAAATCCTCTCTCGTCCATCCCCACTCCTTGAATGCTCTGTTTGCTGCCATGGCAAACATTGCCGGAGCACTGACGTACGGCATGCCAACGCTGAATATACCCTCGATTGGCGGTAAGCCTCTGCTACCCGCGTCCATGAGCTTCTCAACTCCTGCAGCTATGACAAGGTCATAAGCACCGCTCGCAACGGCAAAGGCAGCGTTCCTTATGTTGTCCATTCCAGTTGCGCAGTAGTTCTCCACTCTACTTATCGGCTTACCGAAGAACTTTACAGTGTCGCTGAAAACATTACCACTTATTCCGGTTGAGGGGTAGAATGTTCCACACCAAACAGCCTCAACATCCTTCAACTCGACATTTGCATCTGATATGGCCTCATAAGTAGCCTCAACAAGCAGATCCTCATGATCCTTTTCCCAGTGGTGTCCGAATTTGGTAACACCACAACCTATAACCGCAACCTCTCGCATAAAATCACCTCGGCAAACGGGCTTTCCAGCCGTAGTATCTGAAGTTGTTCTTCTCGAAAAGCAGTCTGAACGTTCTCTCAACTTCAGCATCGCACTCAAGACCTTCAAAGTCCCTTACTGTGTCGGTAACTTCGAACAGAACTCTGCCTCCCCCATCCAAATCAACAACAGCCACGCCGTGCGGATGCACACCATCCCCGGTGTAGTTTCCGGGCATGACTAGATAGTCAATTGTGAAGGTGTAAACTCTCCCCCTATCGCCAAGCCTGACCTCCTCGTAGTTATCCTTCGCCCCGCACTCTACGCAGCAACGCTGAATGGGGTAGCTTACTGTCCCGCAGTTCTTGCACCTCATACCGTAGAAGCGGATAATGGACTTCTCATCTCTCCAGAATTTTGTCAGTGAGGGGCGGTCAGGAGCATCTCTGATACCAACAAACCCTCTGTTGTAGAGGTACTCGCCATAACTTATTTCCTTCCTGCTTTCCAGCATCCTTCCAACGTTGCTCTCCATGGCGTCTTCTATTTCAATTGCCAGAACGTCTGCTCCTTCTCCATACCCACCAAGCAGAATTCTGCCAGTTTTTTCAATCTGCGTTGCGAGCAGGAAGAGGGGGTGCGCACAGCCTGCAATACCCACACTGTTGAAGTAGAACTCCTCAGGTCTTGCTCCAACAGCCTTCAGGAGTCCGTAATAGCTTTTGGGGTCGGGTGCGGATGCAACAATTCTGTCAATATCTGCAGGACTTAAGCCGAGTTTGGCGAACAACGGCATTGCAGCCTGCTGAACGCTTGTAGCGTAACCATATCTCGCATCAACCCTCATGTCGTAATCTCTGACCGTATCATCACCGGCCAGCATCCATGAGCCGGGCAGGGGTTTTGTTGACGTGTTGTAGCCCAAAATTTTAGCCCCTCCCTCCTTTTCAACCGCAATTGCGGCAGCAGCATCACCGTAAAGCTGTTCGTATAAAGTTCCGGGCTTCGTCGGAATTCTGTCAGCGGCTACAACAAGAACTCTGTCAAACCTGCCAGAATCCACGAACTCATTAGCCGTGATGAGAGCATCAGTAGCTGCCCTCATGCTGTCCGTGATGTCCATCGTGAAAGTGGATTCTGGCAAATCGAGTGCAGAAGCTACGAGGCTTGCACACTGTTTGATTCTGAACGGCGGGGAGGTTGAGGCAAAAATGACAGCATCAAACTTCCCTTCAAGGGTTCTTGCTGCCTCTACAGCCATTGTAATGCTGTCTTCATCCCAGTGCGCTACAGCCCTCTCTCCACCGAGAGATGGCATTCCCGTCTCCTCGGATATTTCATCTCTGCTGAGCTTCCATACTGGTAGATAAACGCTGCAATTGCTTATGTAAGCCAAACAACCACCTCCATTTAGCAAATTTAAGAATGATTTTATTTAAAATTTGCCTTTTTTGGTTATTTTGATAATGAGTGTTTTCAACAAACTAGAAAAATAAAAAAGTAAAATGCAATTAAGTTGTAAACAGCAGTCATGTGGTGAACTTAGACTCCTTCTGGATCATGATCCTCGATTTTTACCACCGACTTCGTGATTGGTTGTATCAACCCTAACCTTTGTTTTCTTCCCCTTCTCAATGTGGCTCATACCCCACTCTTGGAGCAAGCTGTTGTTCAGCCTCACTGAGAACGTTAGCGTGCTCTCTGATTTTGGTTTACTGGTTGTCGGAGTGCTGCAATCATCAATCGCTCTGGCACTGTTATCTCAATAATATAATGGTATCGTTTACATTGGGTGAAACAATATGTTCTCGTTCCTTATTTTAACGATAGTTATAACTTCGGTGTAACTTTCAATCACGTTTCCCTATCTCGCCCTCACCGACTCCAATAATGGGAAGGCAGTCAACTCTTTCAGACGTGTCTGTGTTAAATCCGGAGAGAATGTATGTTTTGAACCGGCTAGACCTCTCAATGGGTAATCTGAACTCTGCAACCTTTGAGACCAAAACCCGTGTAGCCCTTGACGAAAACCGTTGACTCCGAATTCGGTTCAATGTTGACCTTCATTACAGAACCCTCACCCATCTTTATCCCGTTAATATAGATTTCTGTCAACTTACACTTCCTTTACGAAAAGTTAGGCGAAATGTTGATATACATAGTAATACACATAATAATCAGAGTCAGAAGGGATCAGATATGGAAAGCAAATTAATCGAAAGAGTCCTCGAAAACTGGTTTAAGGAGGTATCATCTGACTTTCCCCCTGAACTAAGAGATGATATCAGGAAAAGGATTAAAGGTTACATCACCGCTATTCTCTCCGGCGAAGATCCTGAAAGTGTGGTTGAGAAAGTTGATGAAGAGTTTATAGAAAGAATGATTAGGGAAAGCGGTAGCAGGCCGGAAGATGTTATAAGGAGAATGGAACTTCTTGCGAAAGAGTTGTCGAAGCACAAGGAGTTCGAAGTTGTTGCAGAAAACTTTGCAAAGTTCGTTCTCGCTTTTCTAAAGAAAATGCTAAGAGTCTACGAAAGACTCCTCTCTGAAGAAGCCGAATCCAGAAGAAGAGTTGAGAGGGTTTTGAGAGTATTGGGGCGTACAAACCAAGCCATAACGAGAATTGGGGATGAAAAGGAACTCTTGAAGGAAGTTTGCAGGATAATCGTTGAAGAGGGGGGATACGCCTACGTCTGGGTTGGATATGCAGAAGAAGATAAGAGTGTTAGAGTTGTGGCTACAGCTGGCAAAGGTGATTACGCGCATGCAATAAAAGTCACCTGGGATTATGGCGATACAGGCCAGGGACCAACTGGTATGGCAATCAGGACTGGAAAAGCATACGTAGTAAGAGATATCGAAAAGGATGGGTCCTTTGAAGTATGGAAGGAAGAAGCTTTAAAGAGAGGTTTCAGATCCTCAGTATCATTACCGCTACGCGTGAATGGTAAGGTTACAGGAGCATTGAACATTTACGCTTCGGAGAAGGACGCGTTTGACGAAGAAGAGCTTTCCCTACTCGAAGAGCTTGCTGATAGCATTTCCTACGCGATATACTCGCTTAGGAGTAGGAAGAAAAGGGAGGAGTTAGAAAAGCTCTATGAGCTTACGGTGGAGAACACGGGGACCGCGATTCTAGTTATAGAGAGCGAGCGGATAATCTTTGCCAACAAAAAAGCAGAGGAGCTTTCAGGCTTCAGCAGAAACGAGTTGATGGGAAAGCCGTTCACAATCTTGCTTCCAGAAAAGGATCGGAATGAGATTCTCAAAATTCACAAGCTCAGGCTTGCAAAACCCGAGTTAGCACCGAATGAGTATGAGATAAAGTACGCGGACAGGCACGGTAGGGTGGGGTATGCAATTGTTACAGCTTCTGTGATTCCGGGAACTAAGAGAGTTGTTGTATCACTCATAGATATCACCCAGAGAAAAGATCTGGAGAAGAAACTGAGAGAGAGTGAAGAGAGATACAAGGCAATTTTCGAAAAATCCCCTCTGGGCATAGTTCTGTCTTCGGTGGACATGACAATTCTCGACTGCAACGATGCAGTGCTTAAAATGGTTGGGATGAGGAAAGAAGATGTCATCGGCAGAAAATGGACTGAGCTGAACATTTTTGACCCCGACAAACTCGCGGAACTCATGAGGGAGTTCTATCGCGGACTGAGTGGAGAATTCAAGGAGATGGATTTAGAGATAAAGGTTGATGGAAATGTGAGGTACCTCAGAGTATTTCCAGTCTTGCTGAAAAAAGAGGGCATCCCCTATGCTTTTGTTAACATACTTGAAGACGTTACGGATAAGAAAATTGCCGAAACACAGCTTAAGGATGCCCTTGAAAGAATCCAGATTCTCAGATCAATAGATCTCGGTATTATTGAAGGCAAAAATATACGTGATTTGCTTTCAGACCTCGTAAAAGCTTTGAAGCAGAAGGTTGGATGCGACATCCTCGCCATCAGGGTCTTGGGAGATAATGGCTTTACAGTTTCATACCCAGAAATTGGAGAAAGCATGGTGAAGAGCGTTGACGCCGAAAAGGAGGTTGTGGTAAACCTCCTTGAGAAAGATTCGTTGAGCGAGTTTGAAGTTGAGCTGCTGAAAGCGGGAATGGTTCGATACGCCATAATACCACTAGTTGCAAGGGGTGATAAACTGGGAGTGATCCTGGCCGCGAGCAGGGAAAGCAAAGAAAAGGATGTCGAGTTTTTGAGAATGATTGCGGGACAGCTTGCAATAGCTGTACATGAGGCACTTCTTTTTGAGGCGAAAAGAAAAGCATACGAGCAAATAGAACAAAACATCGAGCAGTTCGCAATACTCGTCGATCACATCCGCAATCCACTTGCTGCTGCTCAGGGATTTGTTGAAATTTACGTTGACAACGAGGAAGCGAAGACAAAGATTAAAGAGCAGCTTGACAGAATAGTTGAGTTGGTCGAGCAGCTCGAAAAGGGATGGGTTAAATCTGAAGCAATTAGTGAGTATTTGAGGAGAGAAAGGGAAAATAGAGGTGATGGTATTGAGCAAACGTAGAATTATGGTTGTGGAGGATGATGCCGCGGTTCTCGAAACCGTGCAGCTTATGCTTGGCGATAGGTATGACATCATTCCAGCAACAAACGGTGAGGAGGCTGTCAGAAAGTACAAGATGTTCAAACCCGAAGTTGTGCTGATGGATGTGATGATGCCAGTAATGGATGGTGTTGAAGCGACGAAGGAGATAAAGAAGATTGACCCTCAGGCAAAAATCATAGGGCTCACAGCATACGCCAGAAAGAAGGGAAAAGAGCTACTTGAGGCCGGAGCGCTTGAGGTCATTGAAAAGCCCTTCACCAGGAAGCAGTTGATTGAAGTGATAGAGAAATACCTTAAGTGATCTCATGCTGAACCTGCTGAGAGAACTCGGAAATGCTTTGCCGATACCCTTTATAGTTTACGACAGAAAAGGCGAAATAGTCTACGTAAACCGGGCTTTTCGGGAATTGTCGGAAGAAATCTCTGCAGAAGAGATAGTCGGGAAAAGTATTCTCGACTTTGTCCATCCTGAAGACGGAAAGCGGGCAAAAGATGCGATGAAGAGAAGACTGGCAGGAGAAAGAGTGGAGCCCTATTCGGTGAGGGTGAAAGATAAGTATGGCAGATACAGAATCTACCAGGTTGTGGGAGGTGTAGGGCAGTTCATGGGAGAAAAATTCGGGATTATTACGCTCTCGGACGTGACAAAGTTCGAAGAGCAGAAGGTGATGCTGCTTATCCTTACCCGGGCTCTCAGACATGATGTCTTGAACGCCCTCACGGCTGCGGAGTCATATCTGGAGTTTAGCAAAGAGCTTTGCGGAGATTGTGAGAATTACAATATTCTGCAGAAACTCGAAATGTCGATAGAAAGGGCTGTTAAAATTATAAAGAATCTGAGAGATTTTGAAGAAGCCGTAGTGGAAGGTAAACTCGAAAAAATCGATGTTAGGGATGTTGTTGAGGACGTTGCAAAAAACTTTGATATACCTGTAGTCGTTGAGTGTGACTGTGAGGTTGTTGCTGATAGAGGGTTGAGGACGATCTTTGAAAACCTGTTCCAGAACGCAATACAGCATGGAGGAACAGACAGAATTGAGGTAAGGATGAAGAGAGTGGGAGACTTTTGTGAGATAAGAGTTGTTGATTACGGAAGGGGCATTCCCGAAGAGATAAAGGATAAGATTTTCGATGAGGGTTTTGCATACGGAAAGGCCGCATCAACAGGTCAGGGTCTTTACTTGGTTAAAAAGCTTGTTGAGAGGTACGGGGGTGAGATCTGGGTTGAGAACAATCAACCCAATGGATCAGTATTCGTTCTCAGGTTGAGGTCTTGGAGTTTGTAATACAAGCGGTTTAAAGTGTAACACTACGATACTAAAAATCCACACTGAAAATCTACATTGGAAATCTCCTAAATTTATATATATCACGAAGCCGTAACACACATGGGGACCCAACATGACCATTATAATGAGAAGCATTGATCAGTTGGGGAATTTGTTTTCAGATTTCCTCTCCAGTATAGCACCCAGCTTGTACGAAATAGTGGACTTTCACTGCAAGAAACAAGTCGGCATGAGCTTTGCCGAGGCAAGCCTTAAGAATCCAAAACTCACATACGAGTTTCTCGTAAAGTTTTTTGATTCTGAGATTGCAGTTGACGTTCTCGATTTCCTTCTCAGCAATTATTTGAAGAAGTATAACATACAAGCATACGGAATCCTGAAAAACTTTAAAAACGGTGATAACACAAAGTTGATTGAGGTGGCTGAGTTATACAGCAAGGTGATTCAAAATGGAGGCGGTAAAAACCGGAATTGAAGGGTTTGATGATATTTTTGGAGGATTTTACAGGGGGCAGATAATACTTATCGCGGGTAATCCGGGTTCCGGAAAAACGACGTTTTGCGCTAAATTTCTTTATGAAGGAGCCAAAAGATTTGGTGAGAATGGACTTTACATAAGCATTGGAGAATCCAAAGATGAGTTTTACGAGTACATGAAGAATCTCGGAATGGATTTCGAGGAGTTGGAGAGGAAAGGTTCCTTTAAATTCGTGGAGATGCTGACACCCACTTCCGAAGATGCCCTCATGCAACTATCGAGAGAGCTGACAAAAAATGCTCTCGAGATGAAGGCAGCGAGAATTGTCATCGACTCCATCACTCCTGTACTCTCAGTGAATCCTGAGACGTCGAGGGCAATTCTGCACAATGCCCTCAAAACCATAGGCAGGGAACTGAAGTCGGTTGTGTTAATGACTGAAGAGATGCCCATAGGCGAGACGAAGATCGGACAGGGAATTGAGGAGTTTGTTGTTGACGGAGTTATAGTTCTCAGGCTTGAAGTTCCTGAGGCTGGAGCTCCGGTCAGGACGATGAATGTACTGAAGCTCAGAGGAAAGCCACTGGACAGGGCCGTGTACAACTTTGAAATGGGGCCTCCTGGTGGTATAAGAGTGCTGATGCACGGAGTAGAGGAACTTGAATCAAATGTAGACTTTAAGGACAGAATAACTACTGGCATTGATGGCCTTGATGAACTTGTAGATGGAGGGATCATTAGGGGGACGGCAACCGCATTCATCGGACCCTCTGGGGCAGGAAAAACTGTGCTCATGCTGAGCTTTGCAGCCAACAGTGCTATGAACGGCGAGAACGTTACTTACATCTCCTTCGAAGAACCAAAGCAGCAGATTGAAGAGACTTTGAAGTTCTTGGGGTATGAAAAAACAGAGGGACTTGAGATTCTGAGCCTGAATCCGAGGATGTTGTCTCTAAGGGCGCTGTACGATATCATCTCAAAGACGATTCTCGACCACCGCACAATGCTCTTCATTGACGGGCTGAATGCAATCAGAAGAGAATTCGGAGATGCTTTCCACAGAGTGGTTAAGGACGTGGTGTTTCAGATGAAAAAGAACGGGATAACTGTTGTTATCAGTTTGATTGGCGGGACCGTTAAAGAGACACTTTTAAGCACAATCGTTGATAACGTAATTGAACTGAGGATTGTGGAGAGAGATGGTGTGCTTAAGAGGGAAATTGCAGTTCGAAAAGCAAGAATGTCCAGAGCATCGAACCAAGTGAAGGAGTTTATCTTGGACAGGAAACCTGTGGTGAGATGATGGATATCGTCAAAAAAATCATAGAGGGGCTTGAAAAGAAAGGATACAAGGTTATGGAAAGAGGGAAAATTAGGGGAGAGTCCGGGATCGAGCATACTTTCGATGCCATGATATTGGGGCCAAAAGGAAAAAGAATTGCAGTAACTGTTCTGGAGAGACTGGGGTTCGAACACGTAATTCCACTCCTCGCCTTCAGGAATGATTGCAGAATCCCACATATTGTACTAACGAAGGAGATTGAGGTTGGAGTTGAAAAGCTCCTGAAAAACTCAAACATTGTGGTGATACACTTTAAGGACCTTTCCGTTGCCTACGACCATCCAGGGCTAAGAGAAGATCAAGTTCTCGAAAAAGTTCTGAAACTGCTCGAAGATACGACCTGAAAAGTTTTTAAATATAAAGACCAAGATAATATATGGACTACCAAAAACTGGTCCTAGAAAATATCAGGGATCGTGTTTACGTGCTTCGCAGCGATGGTGAAATAGTTTTTGCAACACCATCAGTGAAAGCGCTCGGATATGAGGTTTCGGAAGTTATCGGCAGAAAGATCTACGAGCTGGTTGATGAAAAATATAGGGAAAGAATTATCGAGACTCTGAAATCCTTGAAAGATGGTGCTGAACTTAGATTTAGGGTGCTTGGGAGGAGAAGGGACGGCAGAAGATTTTGGGTGGAAGCAACTGCCAGAAAAGTTGGAGAGTATGTTGTTGTTGTAAGCAGGGATATTTCAAGGTTAGCATCCTTTGAAACTCTGCTGAGAGCCACTGTAGACCTTTTGAAGAATGTTCCGGGAGAGGCTGATGAACTTGAAAACATTCTCCGGAAATATTTCGTCGACGCAAAATTTTCGGAAGAAGTTCAGAAACTAACGATTAGAGCTGGTGAGATCACAATACCAGTAAAAGTTCAGGATAGAGTTATGGGAAGTCTCACTCTCTCCCTGCCCGACTGGTTTGAGATCTGTGATGAAGATCTGGAAATTTTCAACATTATAGGGGAGTGTGTGGCGAAAAACATGCTCATGCTGGAGTCAAGGAAAGTTGTAAGAAATTCACTTATAGCATTAAAGGCGGCTTCTGAGAACTTAGCACTTCTTGTTGACAGGATAAGAAATCCGCTCGCAGCGATAAACGGTCTGGTAGAGGTAAAGGTGGGAGGAGAGGTGTATGAGAAAGTTCATGAGCAGATTAATGCGATTGAGGAGATCGTGAGAACTCTTGATGAGGAGTGGGAAAAAGTTGATAAGCTTGCGGATAAACTCATCGAAGCTTTCACCTTTTTAGAGAGACTTGGGGTAAGCGAGGTGGCCTTAGATAAAGAGTTTCCAAGAGTTGGTAGTCTAGAAGTTGATAGCAAAAAATAACAAACTAGAAAAATTAAACCTTCAAAGCCAATTCCGCAGCCTCCCTTGTTGCATCCAGAGCCTTTCTCGGCTTCACACAGTCTCCTATCTTGTAAAGTTCTTTCACCTTACCATTAAGTTCATCATAAAGTCCATTGTTCGGCTTTGTTCCCACCGCAATAATAGCAGTGTCGCAGCCAAGCTCCTTCCTCTCACCATTCTGCTCCACTATAACTGCGTTCTTCTTTATCTCAACAGCCTTCGTGTTTGTGAGCATCTCCACGCCCTTTTCCCTTAGGTATAACAGAACAGTCCACCTTGTGGAGATTCCTATGTCCTGCCCTATCTTGGGGAGCATCTCGACGATTGTGACCTTCTTGCCCTCATTTGCAAGCTCTGCTGCAACATCACAGCCAACTCCTCCGCCACCAATCACGACCACTCTGTCTCCAACTTCAGCCTTGCCTGCGAGAACGTCAAAGGCCGTCACGGCATTCTCAACACCGGGAATGTTCGGTATCAGTGGAGAGGCTCCTACTGCTATGATAGCAACATCAGGCTCCTCTGCCAGAACTTTTGCCGCATCAGCTTTAGTGTTATACCTGATGTCAACACCGAGCTTCGGCAGTACGTTCATGAAGTACTTGCCGACTTCAGCAAACTCATAGGCAAGGGGTGATTTCGCAGCCAAGTTGAGCTGTCCTCCAAGCCTGTCGGTCTTCTCGAACAGCACAACTTTATGCCCCTTTCTCGCCAGAAGCTCTGCCGCTATGCTTCCTCCTGGCCCTCCTCCGACTATCACTACCTTCTTCGGAGTGTCAGTCTTCAGGTTATCGAATTCAGCCTCTCTCCCAACAGTAGGATTAACCAGACACGTTACAGGCTGAGCCTGCATAACCATGTCCATACAACCCTGGTTGCAGGCGACGCAGTATCTTATTTCATCAAATCTGCCCTCTTTAGCCTTCTTTGGAAGCTCAGGATCAGCGATCAAAGCTCTCAGCATGGCAACCATGTCGGCCTTGCCTTCCTGCAGAATCTTCTCGGCAACAAGCGGATCGTTAATGCGGTGCGAGGCTATGACCGGGACGCTTACGGCACTCTTTATCTCGGCAGCAAGATAAGCAAACCCTCCTCTCGGAACGAGCATCGTTGTCAAAGGCTTTCTCGACTCATGCCACCCTGCCATGACGTTTATCGCCACCACTCCAGCATCCTCTAGAATCTTGGCTATCTGCTTCATCTCCTTTACAGTGTTCCCTCCCTCTACGAACTCGTCTCCGGGAATTCTTATCATGATTGGGTAGCTTTCTCCGCACTTCTCCTTGATTTTCTGAATAATCTCAACGGCAAACCTTGTCCTGTTCTCCAGGCTACCTCCATACTCGTCCGTTCTCTTATTCGTGGCAGGACTGAAGAACTGCGATATGAGGTAGCCAGCAGAGCCTATAAGCTCCACAGCATTGAAGCCAGCCTTCTTGGCCCTTACAGCAGCATCGGCAAACTCCTCCTCTATCTGAAGGATTTCCTCCTTTGTCAGCTCCTTAGGTGTGCGTTTGGAGAATATTGGTGGGGGAATGGGTGAGGGTGCTACAGGAGTGCGTGAGGGGTCGAATGAGACTTCATATCTGCCGGGATGCCAAAGCTGCAAAGCGCACTTCACATCGTACTTGTGGAATACATCAGCTATTTTTTTGAGATCGGGAATGTACTCGTCTGAGTGAGCAGCTATCCCGCCAAAGAAGTGGGGCTCAATCTTGGCAACTCCAACAACTGCAAAGCCTATTCCTCCCTTTGCCCTTTCTTCATAGAACCTCAACAGCCTTTCTGTCGGTCTTCCGTCTGGAGTGTGGTAGTTTAGTTCGGCAGCGGGCATCACTATGCGGTTCTTGACTTTCATTCCTCCGAACTCAATGGGTTCGAAAAGTTTCATGTTTGATTAACCTGCTGGATATGCTATAAACCTTTCGAATCGATGTAGAATTTTACACATATTTTCCATTTGGTAGGAGTTGAAATGCTTCTAAGTAAACCGAGAATCCAAAAGCTTTATTACGGAATACACCACGAAACATCATGGAAATTAATGTTGAGAGTGCAAAAGCGAGAGCGGTACAGCTTCTCAACGAGACGAGGAACTGCGCGTACTCATCCTTTGTCGCACTTGCAGAAGCTCTTGGCATTGAGCTTGATGAGAAGTCGAAAAATATGGCTATAGGATTTGCAGGTGGAATTTCTGGCTCAGGACACATCTGCGGAGCTTTATGGGGCTCGATCGCAATCACGAGCCTTTACACGATGGAAAGGCTTGGAGACAGGAGCGAGATTGAGAACCCGCTTGAAAGGTACATGCCCATCTACGCCAAATGCGCTGAAGTTTTCAAAAAATTTGTCGAAGCAAACGGAAGTCCGAACTGCGGTGACCTAAACCCCAATCTTGACTTAATTTCAGAAGAGCAGAGGAAGAAGTGCATGGAGATTGTGAGCAAAGCCGTTGAGATAACTCTTCTTGCTCTCCAATACCGCAAAGCTTAACTATGCTGGAAAAGAAGATGTAATGGCTCCGCCCCTCACGCCCGGGTGAGAAGCATGATCCCGGGTCGGTTGGCGGAGCTACACCAGCACGCACTTTTCCGCATTCCCTCCAGCTAGCTTTACTATGTACTCCGAAGCTTTCGAGCACGCTTTCATTACGGTTTCAGCATCCACACCAGCTACACCGCATGCCACTACCAGTACATTCTTCGTTTCCTCGGTTATCATCGTCAGCTTTGAGTCTCTGTGTGGAAAGACGTGCAGAACTTTTTCATCATCTGCAAGAACTATCTGATTACCTCTCAGCCTCTCCTCCTTTCCCCCAATAGGCACGAATTGCTCGCCCTCTCTGGCATACCTTAACCTCAGCTTCCCTTTCACTCTGTCCAGATCATACAGACCAATTGGGACAAAGGTTTCCATGCTTGCCGCGTTTCCTGCGTCGACAACGTTATTTATTGACGGAACTTTGCCCCTCAGAGCCCTCCTCACCAAAGCCTCCCCGCTGGGCCTTTGCTTCGTCGGATCTATTCCTATTTTCCAGTAAAAGTCCCTGTAAGCCCTCACCACAGGGTGCACCTTCAAATCATCCAACTCATATTTTTCTCTCAGATTACCGGCAACCTCGGCCAACAGATCAGAACCATTCCCAGAAACGCTCACACCTCTTACGACATTTACACCAAGTAATACCTTCTCTGTAACCTCTATGGTAATCATACTGCGTTCTCATTCTCCAGGATAAAATTCTTTTAGGTTGGCTGGAAATGACATAGAAAACTTTAAAAAATCATCATCATCAATCTGTACATGAAATGGGGTTCAGCCTTCAAGCTTGCGATCAAGGCCTTCCTGTTTGGATTGGTTTGGTTCGTGGTTGGTGCCCTGCTGGTTGTAGGGGGGATGTTCCTCTTCTTTACCGGAATCAGAATTCTTGCATTCCTTGCAGGCTTTGTGGGGCTCTTCGTAATGTTCTTCGGCCTGTTGGCTGCAGTTTTCAAGGTTGGCAGTAACGCTTTCCTCGAAAAGTACGAAGCTTCGCTTCAACCAGTAGAGGTAACGTATGAGAACCAGGGTTTCGCGATGATTCTCGGCCAGCTCATTGACCAGGCCATCACCAAGAGTCCGTCAAAGGGCAATATTGTTAGGGACCTTAAGGGAAATCTGGTTGTTGAGGTTACCGACATGAATGCAGCCGCGACCGTTGAGTTTAACAGTGGCAGGATAACGGTTTACAACGGAATGCCGGCGAAAGGTAAGTATTCACTCATCTCGTCCGACTTCGAGACGATAAACTCCCTCGCAACAGGAAAGGCTGGGTTGCTGAAGACGCTCAAACTGATAATTACAGGCAAGCTAAAAATAAAGGGTATAAAGATGGCGAGAAAGTTCCAGAGCTTGTTAGCTTAAAATCTTTTTTATTGCCTTTATTCCCAGTTCGTAGAGTTCTTTTGCCCTTTCCTCAGTTTTAGCCTCAGCATAAACTCTTGCAATGGGTTCAGTACCAGAGGGGCGAATCAGCACCCACCCGTCTTCGAAGTCTATTCTCGCCCCGTCAATGTGGTTTGCTTCCGGAAATTCCCCCTTTAGACCTTCAAGCAACTTCTTTTTCTCTCTGCACTCCACCTTGCCCTTCACAATGTGGTATCTCGGAATCTCGGCAACAAGCTCGCTCAGCCTTTTTCCGGTCTCGTCCAGAAGCTCAAGAACCTTTGCTACACTCATCCCTCCATCCCTCGCCACCAAGTGCTGGGGAAAAATCAGCCCGCCATTCCCCTCTCCACCGAAAACGGCATTTTTCTCTATCATCACCTTTGCCACAACCGGAGAACCTACAGCAGTGTAAACGATTTCCCCTCCGGCCATCTTGACAGCATCCTCAACACACTTTGATGACGACACCGGAGTCACTACAACTCCCCCACCTTTTTTCTCAACGTAGTGCTTTGCCATTAATGCGAGCATCACATCCTCATTGACGAAGTTCCCATTTTCATCAACAAAAACCGCTCTGTCCGCATCTCCATCATGCGCCACGCCAAAATCGGCTTTGAAGTCAACAACAGCCTTCTTCAGCAGGTCTAACGAGGCCTCAACAGGCTCAGGATTTCTCGCCGGAAACCTCCCGTCAGGATTGCAGTTTATCCCGTAAACGTCACATCCAAGCTCCTTTAAGATTTCCGGTGTTGTGAAACAACCAGCCCCATTCCCGCAGTCAACCGCAACCCTGTAAGTTCTGTCAAGCTCGACGGAATTGACGACAGCATCAATGTACTTCCTCAACCCTGAACTGTCGGGGTAAAGCTGGCCTACCTCATTCCATGCTGCAATCTTGAACTTCTTGCTCATGTAGACTCTTTCACTCTCCTCGTCCATCTCTCTGTAGAACTCCACGCCATTCTCCTGAACAAACTTTATTCCGTTATACTCTCTCGGATTGTGGCTCGCCGTAACAATTACTCCGGCGGAGCAATCCGTTTCCTTCACATAAAACTGAAGAGCCGGTGTGGGAGCGATGCCTACATCAACGACATCGCTTCCCGTTGACATAATTCCAGAAGAGACTGCAGATTTAAGCATTGAGCTTGAAATCCTCGTATCACATGCAATAGCAATTTTACCTTGTCTCAACGTCCCAATTGTCCTGCCAAGGTTGAGAGCCATTTCTGCCGTAAGTTCGGAATTTGCAATTCCTCTGACGCCATTTGTTCCAAAAAGCTCCCCTGCTCCTCCTGCTCTCATGGAAGCAATTCAGAATGAATGTTCAAAAAGTTTTTTACTCAGCCAGCTTAGAGCCCATGATGATGATTGAAAGACTGGTTGTTAATCGACCTATCTTTACAATCCTTATAATATCCTTCATTATATCTCTCTTTCTGATTTCTGCCTTAAATCTCAAGTTTGGCTCTGCTGACTACTCAGACAGCTTCCCACCCTGGGATGAAATATATCTCAGGTACGAGCTATACTACAAGGATTTCGGCTTGGCTCCGGAAAACGTATATATTTTCGTGAAAGCTGACGACGTTCTGACAAGAGATGTGTTTGAATACATGCTGACTCTTCAAAACGCCATTAATCAAATAGACGGCGTTATTTCTACAACCTCCCCAGCCTCCTTCGTTGAAGAGATTTACGGCGGCATTCCCGATAACGACTATTTGCTGGAGATGATTGCGGAAAAATCATCAGGCTTGCTTCCAGATAAAAGTCTGGCTCTGATTTCCGTCCAGATTGGAAGAATGGAAAGCGATAAGCTGATGAACGTCGCAGAGAACATAGAAAAATCCATTTCCTACGTACAGCAACCTCCAGGAGTTACAGTTGAGGTTACGGGTGGGGCAGTTTTGATGTATCAGATTACAGAGGCTGTGATTGAGGATGTTTACAGGACCTTCTTCGTAGCTTCCGTGGTCATGGTTTTTGTTCTCGTGGTGGTTTTCAGCGGCGTTGTGAGAAGAAAATTGACGGTTTTGTTTCCGCTGGTAATTTCCATGCTATCCGTCTCAGTTATGGTAGGGTCGATGCCGCTTCTCGGCCTGACGATGACGGAGTACGTGTCCGCAACGGTCCCAATACTCATAGGGCTTGCCATTGATTATGCCGCTCAACTTCAAAACAGATTTGAGGACGAGAGAAGAGAGAGTAAAGATGTTGAAAACTCAATTCTTACGGCAATCAGAACCACAAGATTTCCGCTTTTCATGGCCATGGCTACAACAGTTATAGGCTTCACATCCATGGCTGCACCGTCTATCCCTTCTTTGGTTTGGTTCGGAACCTTAATGTCGCTTGGTCTCGTCTCCGCATTCCTTCTTTCCCTAACAATTCTGCCAGCAATGCTGAAGATAACAGACAGTGGAGATGAAGGCGTTAAGCATTCACCCAGGATTCTGGAAAAGTTCCTTACCTCAATAGCAAAGCTTACAACCGCAAATCCAAAAAAGATTCTGGCATTAGCAGCGGTCTTAATCATACTCGGTGCATATGCAACCACGCAGGTTCAGCTTGAGACGAACAGAAGGAAATACGCCCCTCCTGATTTACCCGCATTGGTTAAGTTTGAGGAGCTTGAAAGGTCTGTTTCCCCGCAGTACGTTTATGCAGTCGTCCTCTCTGCTGACAGGATTGACGCAGACACCATGATAAAAGCCGAGGAGCTTGCAAACTACATTTCCCAGAGGGAAAAGATTGTTTACAGCTACGAAACTCTCGGAAAAACTCTCAGGAGTTTTTATGGACGTATTCCATCTTCCGAAAAGGAACTTTCACTGGCACTATCTAAAATTCCTGAAAGCGTGTATGAAAGGTTTATCTCCGGAAACCACTTGGTCATTCTGCTCTACACCAACACACAGACTGAGGAGGAAGTCCATCATGCGATAAAAAACTTTGAGGGCGATATAAGATTTTTCGGGTGGGACGGGGAGTACTACATAACCGGTTTTCCGGTAATTCTCGCTCACCTCAGCGAAGTTCTGTTCAGCAGCCTCAACTTGATGACTGCCGTCGCGTACGCTCTCATTGTCATCTTCCTTCTGCTCGCCTACCGTTCCCTTCTAAGAGCGGTGATACCTCTGATCAGCATCTCGGTTGCTGTGGCTGCGATGAACATTTGCATGGTAGTAATGTGTATTAAGCAGACGACGATCTCTGTGGCTCTCAACTCGATAGTGCTCGGGATGGGAATAGACTACTCAATCCACATCACGGAGAGGTACTTCGAGGAAAGGGAAAAATTCGGCGTTGTAGAGTCTGTCAGGAAAACAATCGAAAAAACTGGAAAAGCTGTTCTGACCTCCGCCCTAACCACTGCGGGGGGTTTTGGGGCTCTTTACTTCTCCTCATTCCCGGTTCTCAGCAATTTCGGGATTCTCGCATTCATTGCTGTGATTTTCAGTCTTTTGGCTGCAGTTTCAGTTGTTCCGGCGTTCTTAATTCTCTACGAGACTACTTCAGTGAGACCCGGAAGATTATCTGACTTGCTGTTCTGAGCTTCCTTCTGATTTCGGGCAGTTCGTACATGTAAAGCGTGAGAATGCCGTTGAGGATTCTGTCAAATCCAAAAGCTTTTTTTATAAATTCGGCATGAAGCTTATCTCGTACATAAACAACTCTCTCCCCACCAATGTCGTTCATTTCGAGTATTACGGGTATGCGGAACCTTGGCCAGTCGAGTTCGTCAACATGTTCGGCTATGAACTCAAGCTCCCTCTTCTCTATGTAGTACTCGTTACCATCTTTCGCCTTAATTGTCGGGTCTTTTTCTTTCAGCATCTCGGCCAAGGTTCTCGTTTTCTGAGGCATGTGCCTGTTCACAGCCTCTATCATCCTTGCAAGTGTCTTCTCATCCATTTACAAAACCTCCAGTTCTATCCATTCCCCTCCTCTCTTAATTCCAAGCATATCAGCAGCACTGCCTTCTCTCACACTAAGCTCGAGGGTTCCAAAGCTTCCTATCAGGGAGAGGGGTTCTCCTACATCCACATCTAAGTATGTCTTCACGAAGGGAAATTCAATGTTCCTGAAGTAAAACCCTTTCCTTTTCCCCTTTAACTCCCTCAGGTTTGTAATGATGTTACCGAATCTGTCCACGTAAACAACCCTGCACCTCACTTTGTTGCCGCCAATTGAGTAATCAAAGAGTTCGAGTTCTTTCAGCTCTCCGCTGTCAAACTCCTCGAAATATGTGTAATCCCCATTTGCAACCATTGCTGCCGCGGGAGCAAAAATATCCCTCCCGTGGAAGGTTGTGGAAAGCTCACCGACCAGCTTAGAGATTTCCTCTTTGATTGAGTAAACTGCTTTGATTCCGTCCTCAACCGCTGAAGGGTAAAGGATTCCGTTGTCGGGGCCAACGAAAAAGTAGTTTTTGCTCTCTATCACCACAGCTCTCCTCTCCGTTCCTACTCCTGGATCTACAACAGCCACGTGCACGGCATCCCTGAAGTACCTGTAGGAGTTGTAGAGGAGGAAAGCACCCTGAAAGACGTTCTGGGGTTCAATATCATGGGTTATGTCGACAATCCTCGCTTCAGGAGACAGACTGAGAATAACCCCCTTCATCACTCCCGGATAGAAGTCCCCGAAGTCCGTGAGCAGCGTTATTACCTTCATGTCCCGAACATCATCCTTATTCCATCCCTCAATCCTGGAGCCAGACCCAAGACAACCAGAACGAATTTTATGTAGTTTTTGAGGTTTTTATCTTCTTCGGAGGTATCCAGAAGGTAAATAATAGCATAGAACACAAGAAATTTTACCATTGGCAACGAAGCTGGGCCAAACTTTTCAATAAGGTATCTGGGGAGGACGTGAAGCTCCCAGTATCTCAAATATGAGATGCCAAAAAACGTCTCGAATCCGTCAAGCATGTGGGAGAACATGACCAGCATGCTGAGGTTGTTCTTCATTGGTTTGAGTGAGACAGCATAGAAGAGTGCAGTGGAGACTACAGCAAGGCCAACACCGGCTGGAATGACCCAAGCGTTAACTACTGGAAGATTCGCGAAAAGGAGGACAAGAACTCCCGCAGCCAGAATAATTCCAACAGCTGAATAGGGTTTGTAATACTTCTCTCTATGAAACTTAAGAGATAGCAGGAGCGTCGGGAAGGCGATCAGGAAAATAAGGACGTATATGAAAGGCGTCATGAAGATGTAGGAAACGGGCGGGCTGAGAAATCCCGCATCCTCTACAACCCTCACAGATGACCCAAGGAGAACGTAAGGAATGTTCGCATAAACGAACTTTTCGTCAAACTCAAGCCTTTTACCAAGAAACTTGTAAAGGGCGTAAACGGCAACAATCAGAATCGCGGCCCACGTGAGTGTGTTCACGATGTTGTAACCCTCTTTGTAAACAATCGAATCAATATAGTACTCCTTTATAAATTCCCAGATGTCCATGGGGCTAATTGGCCACCAGTTAAATAACCTTACCATACGAACTTATACGTATAAATACATTCCGATACTGCAAGAGTTATACCAACCAAAATGCTTATAAAACCATTTCCGGCAGAGGCGAAAAAGGAGGTGATAGCATCATAGAGGTCGCAAGAGACGAGGAGAGGGGAAATTACCTTTACTTCAGCACTGATAAGTGCGTCGGATGCGGAATGTGCGAGTCGGTTTGCCCTAAGTCAGCGATTAGCGTAATAAGGAACGGCAAGGGATTCGAAGTGGAGATAAGCGAGAACTGTGCTGTCTGCGGAACTTGCAGCGATTTCTGCCAGTTTGGAGCCCTAAAGTTTTATAGAAACGGTAAAGAAGGTGGGATTTATACCGAAATTTTGAAAGAGGAATTAGGATTTAAAAAAGTAGATGTAAATCCTCAGGACTGTATTTTATGCTCACTCTGCATGAAAACATGTCCGAGAGATGCGATTAAAGTTGTGAGAAGCGTCGATCTTAAGAAATTGAGGAGAGGAGAAATAAGCATAGGTGAAGGATGTATTGAATGCAGGCTCTGTGTTGAGAACTGCCCGACTAAAGCGGTTAAGATTTATCACGGAAAGCCTGTCATCGACGAGAGCAAGTGTATTTACTGTGAAATCTGCTCGAAGATCTGCCCGATGGACGTCATTACAGTTCGCTGTGACTCATGCAGGATATTTGAACAGGCAAAAGATGCAGTCATTGGAACGGTTATAGTTGATGAGAGCTCCTGCTCAACTTGCGGAATGTGCAGCGAGGTCTGTCCGACTGGAGCAATAAAGGTTGAGAAGATATTTGAGGGAGAGCAGGAGTGGAGCAAGGAGAGGTGCGTTGAGGACTGCACGGTCTGCAGAGACATCTGTCCAAACAGCGCCATTTCCTATGTCTACGATCCGGAAAAGAGGGTTGTTTTCAGCGACAGATGCAACTTCTGTGGCACATGTGAAAGATACTGTCCGGGCGAAGCAATAAAGATAAACAGAAGGCTGAGAGAGGAAATAGAGGTCGAGTTCAGGAAGGTTGAGAGGAGCAAAAAGAAGGAAATCAGAGTTAGAGAGGTTTGCATAGGCTGCGGAATCTGCGAGAGCATCTGCCCTGTGAGCTACAACGGCAACACGATAGAAATCGTCAACGGAAAGGCTGTTGGAAGGGTGAGCGAAGCCTGCACCGCCTGCGGTCTTTGTGTGGTGAACTGTCCAGTTGATGCCATTGAGGTAAAGGAGCTTAAGGAAAAGGCATAACGAAAAGCAAATATATTTGCATTTTTTCTTTCTTCCATGGCTAGAAAGGCTATCGTCGACAGAAGGAAATGCGCTTACTGTGGGGCGTGTGTGGCTGTCTGCCCCGCAGATGCAAATGAACTCGTCGAAACTTTTCTCGAAATTTACGATGACAGGTGTACTGGCTGTGGTATCTGCGTGAAAATGTGTCCAATGGGAGCGCTGGCAATGGTGGAGGTGGAGTGATGTACGATGTCGTGGTTGTAGGAGCAGGGCCAGCAGGGAGCATGGCGGCTAAGACTGCTGCAGAGCAGGGATTGAACGTTCTTCTGGTCGAAAAGAGGCAGGAGATCGGCACACCTGTAAGATGCGCTGAGGGGATAAGCAGAGAAAGCATCGAGAAGTTCTTCGAAGTGGATAAGAAGTGGATTGCCGCTGAGGTGACAGGGGCGAAAATCTACGCTCCCGATAAAACGGAAATCGTGATGTCAGAAGAGATGGCAGGAAATGAGGTTGGCTACGTCCTCGAGAGGAAAATCTTTGACCGCCATGTTGCGAGGCTTGCAGCTAAGGCTGGAGCGGAGGTTTACGTTAAAACTGCGATGGTTGACTTCGAGAGGAAGGATGGGAAAGTAAAGTTGAAGTTGAGAAGGCTTGGAGAGGAGTGGGAGGTTGAGACGAAGATTCTAATCGGTGCTGATGGTGTTGAGAGCAAGATTGGGAGGAAAGCCGGAATTATAAAAACACTCAAGCTGAATGAGGTCGAAAGCTGCGCACAATATCTAATGGCGGGGCTCGACATTGACGAGAACTACACGTACTTCTATCTCGGCAGAGAGATTGCTCCGGGAGGTTATGCATGGATATTTCCGAAAGGGAATGGCTCTGCTAACGTTGGAATTGGCGTTTTGCCGAAGATGGCTGAAAAAACAGCTAAAGAATACCTTGACGCGTTCATCGAGAAAGAGGGGATTGAAGGTAAAATCGTCGAGTTTGTTGCGGGGGCTGTGCCGGTTTATGGGGAAATTGAAACAGCAGTTACGGACAACATAATGCTTGCTGGTGATGCTGCCTACCACGCAGACCCGATAACCGGAGGTGGAATAGCCAACGCACTGTCTGCCGGTTACTATGCGGGAAAGGTTGCTGCCGAGGCTGTGCAGAAGAACGATTTCTCAGCGAGCTTCCTTAGAAGGTACGACGAGCTGTGGAAGAATGACTTCGGAAAGAAGCTCAAGCGGAACAAAAAGCTTCAGCTGAAGTTCATCGACATGGATGATGCTCTCCTCAACAAGCTTGCCGGAGCGATTGCAGGCAAAAATTTGAGGGAAATGAGCGTTGCTGCCATAGTCAAGGAGCTTTTGAAGGCGCATCCGAAGCTTCTCTGGGATCTCAAGGATTTGTTTTAACTTAAGCTTTTTTCAGCGCAACCCTCTTTACTCCTTTTCTTGCCACAACGACACCGGATGAATATCTGCCCTGCACCGGTATGGTTGAGGAGTCGATCCTTATGCAGTATCCGTCCTCACTCATGATGAATACCTCTTCTCCGTTGCATGCTGCTATAAAGGCAAGTTTGCCAGTCTTTTCTGAAATTCTGTAGCCTATCATACCCATTGAACCCCTTCCAATGAATCTGAACTCATCAGTTCTGCATCTTTTTCCGTAGCCTTTTTCTGTCAGCATAAGCAAGTGCTCTCCTTCAGAAGCGCTCATCCAGGCTATCCTGTCACCTTCTCTAAGCTTAATCGCTATAACACCCTTCGCATTTCTGCCGTACTCAGGCACATCCGACTCCCTCAGCCTCACAACGTTTCCGTTAGCTGTTGCGATGAATATGCTGTCCCCCTCAAGAACTTCAACCTGCTGAATCTCTCCCGCAGACGCCCTTATTCCCGCCCTCTTCGCATTCTCGAATTCAACCAAGGGTACCTTCTTTATGTAGCCATCCGGGGAGAGAATAACCACCGTCTTCTCGTCGAAATCCCTAACACCCAGAGCAGAGATAACCTTCTCACCGTTTTCGAGCCTTATCAGCCTTTTTATGGTTGTCCCCCTTGCCGTTCTGTCCATTTTCGGAATCTCGTATGCGTTAATCCAGAATACTCTACCGGTGTTCGTGAAGATCAGCAGCTTATCCGTGGAGTTGCATACTCTGAAAACTGCTATTTCGTCACCCTCTGGAACGCTCGCTCCAATAACTCCAACTCCGCCTCTCGATTGCACTCTAAACTCATCCAGAGACATGCGCTTTGCATATCCTTCGGCCGTGATCAGAATTGCATTCTCTTCTTCCTCTATGAGATCGGCTGTTGATATCTCCTCCACAACACCAGCAATTTCCGTTCTCCTTTCGTCGCCGTACTTTTCCTTTATCTCCTTTATCTCTTCTACAATTATGGCATCTATCTTCTCAGGACTTGCAAGAATGGACTCGTATTCCGCTATTTTCTCTTTGAGTTCTTCATATTCTTTGAGAAGTGCGTCAATCTCCATTGCAGTCAACTTCTGAAGGCGCATCTGCAGTACCGCATCGGTCTGTTTTGTGGAGAGGGAATAAGTTTCAATTAGCCTCTCCCTCGCCTCGGATGGAGACGAGGAGGATTTTATAATGCTGATGGCGTTGTCAATATCCTCAACAACCACCTTCAAACCCTCTACGATGTGTAGTCTCTCCTTAGCTTTTTCAAGCTCGTATTTAGTTCTTCTCCTCACAATCTCCCTTCTGTGATCTACAAAGAGAGCAATGAGATCTTTAAGGTTGAGAATCCTCGGCTCATTGTCAACGAGAGCGAGGTTTATGACTCCAAAAGTGGTCTGGAGGTTGGAGTAAGCGTAGAGCTTCTTAATAACCGTCTCGGGGTTAGATCCTGATTTAAGCTCTATGACGACTCTGATCCCCTCTCTGTCCGACTCGTCCCTTATCGTTCTTATTTCATCTATC
Organism: Archaeoglobus sp.; assembly: GCF_017656475.1. Lineage (GTDB taxonomy): Archaea > Halobacteriota > Archaeoglobi > Archaeoglobales > Archaeoglobaceae > Archaeoglobus. The sequence continues at coordinate 1,018 of NZ_JACDNT010000020.1, read as the reverse complement.
TTGTCTTTCGCGAGCTCTGCAATGCTCTCAACAAGCCTTGCCTTGTTTACCATGTAGGGCACTTCTCTGATTATGATGGCGTTTTTCTCAAGCTCAACTCTTCCCCTGACTATTACCTTGCCCTTTCCGGTAAGATAAGCCTCTCTGATTCCGTCAGTTCCAACTATAACGCCTCCAGTTGGAAAGTCCGGGCCTTTGATATATTTCATCAGCCCTTCAACGGAAATGTCGGGGTTCTGGATGTAGGCGATGATGCCGTCACAGACTTCAGTAAGGTTGTGAGGTGGCATGTTGGTCGCCATTCCTACAGCTATCCCGCTTGAACCGTTGATCAGCAGGTTCGGTATCTTTGATGGCAGAACAACCGGCTCCTTAAGGGTTGCATCGAAGTTGGGCATGAAGTCAACAGTGTCCTTGTCTATGTCGGCAAGCATCTCCTCTGCAATCTTCGTAAGCCTCGCTTCGGTGTACCTCATCGCTGCTGGGGAGTCGCCATCAATGCTTCCAAAGTTCCCCTGACCGTCAATGAGGGGGTAGCGCATTGCAAAGTCCTGTGCCATTCTCACTAAAGCATCGTAAACTGCCGAATCGCCGTGGGGGTGGTACTTACCCAGAACCTCTCCGACTATTCTGGCAGATTTTCTGTAGGGGCGGTTGCTGAACAGCCCCATCTCATACATCGCGTATAAGATTCTTCTCTGAACGGGCTTGAGGCCATCCCTCACATCTGGAAGAGCTCTGCCAACAATAACGCTCATTGCGTAGTCTATGTAAGAACTCTTCAACTCCTCGCTGATGTCCCTGAGTAGTTCCATTGTAAAAAATCAACAGGAGTGTTTAAAACTTTGAGCGAAAGAGTTTTAATTCAAGTTGGCCAAAAGTGGATTGAGCCGAGGTAGCCTAGCTGGTTGGGGCGCCTGACTCATAATCAGGAGGTCGGGGGTTCGAATCCCCCCCTCGGCACTCTTATTTCGAGTTCTAATCCCTCTCATAACTTTCAGCACGGCGTCGAATTTTA
>NZ_JACDNT010000019.1 GCF_017656475.1 Archaeoglobus sp. | reverse complement strand
CGCCGAGAACTGCTACGGTTTTTATCCTCTCCTTTACATCCATATTAATCACCTGCTTCACCATCAGTCGCACATGTATTAAGTTTTTCCGTTTTATTCGTTATCCTTGAATTTAAGGTGTAAAAAAGTTCTAAATTTTTGCAATAAAGTTCTTTACATTCTCCTCAACTTTGGAGTAGTCGTATGTACATGTTACAACGTTGCCAACAGGAGTCCCTCTCAGCTTGAGTGGGTTGAAGGGGTTTCTGCCCCCATAAACAATGAGGGTATCGCAGTTGTATCTGACACCTGAGATCTCAACTCCCTCTACTCTCTCCTTTCCGGTAACCTGAATATCTCCTGTGAGTTCACCGATCTCCACCTCATAGCCAAGCTCGCTTAGCTGAGATTCAGCGAGTTTCACCACCACGTCATCTTTCGCTGCCAGCAGCACTTTCTCGCCTATTTTGTGGTTCTCAGAAATCTCTCTCAGGGCATTGTCGAGTGTGTAAATACCTTTAACTTTCTTGCTTAGCACGTTCAACTTCACAGGGGCGGCATCAGCCGCACCAGTGGCGAGTATGACTCTCCTTGCCTCATATCTTTTCAGACCATTACCTGAATTTATTATAACAGGCTTTGACTTGATGACGGTTCCTACATCAACAGGAATGTCCTCTTTTATTTCTTCAACCTTTTCAATATACTTTTCGTATTTTGATCTGAATTCTTCAAGCTTGGAAAATACGACAATTTCTCCTCCGCTGCTTCTCATATCGAATACGAGGGCTCTGAATCCCTTATCCATAAGTGCTTCGGCACACATCAATCCTGCATAGCCAGCGCCTATTACTACGTAGTCTATTGATGCCATATTTCTTCACATCCAGATTATGCTCTTTACATTCATCACACTGTCTCTGCATTAAACAATTATGTCTCTATGGTCATTGTTAGCATTCAGATTTCCACCGGGACAGCACTCTTTTTGAAATAGTTATACAGTTCAAATCCCCATCTTATCGCACTGCTGTCTAAACTCAGCAGACCACTTTCTGTATCATATTTTCCATCCCTGAGAAAGAAGCCCATACAAAGCGCCCTTTCAGTAACAATGACCGTTAACTTAACATCGTCGTTTCTGTAAATCTTACCTCCATTCGACAGATAGTGCTCCAGTTCTTCTCTGTACTCACTTTTAAGTTTGTTCAAAGCTTTTAGCGGTATTATTACCTCAACATCGGCTTTTGCTGAAATTTCCGCGAACATTTTGGGGTGTGAGGGGAAGAAAATTGCCGACGCAAGTCTGACAACCTTAGATTCGGTGTAAATAGAAGAGAATACCTTGAAGTGTCTCAGCACTTCATCTTTGCCACTTCTCAGTATCTCGTAGTCTCCAATTTCGTCTATTCTTAACTTGAATTCATCCGGAATTCCGCTAAAATCATGGATCTCCCAGAACTCAGGATCCTTATCCAGTATCTCTACTATTTTTCTGAACTTTTCAAGTGCAAGATATACGAAGTAGCCCTTGTCCGTCAGAATATAGCGAGTGCCGTCTTTCTCCACGAATCCTAGTTCATTGAGTTTTTTCAAATGTCTTGAAATCAGGGGGGATGATATCCCCGTCAAATCGCTAATTTCCTTAGTAGATTTCGGAGAACTTGAAAGAATATTTAGAATCTTTTTCCTCTGCCCTGAACACGCAAGGGCTTCAAAGGTATCCATAATGTCAAATTGGGATTGCAATGTTTTAACCTTTTTCTTTTTGGTTAACCATTAATGTAAAAAGTTTACTTTATCGGTTAACGATTGACCAAAGAGGTTAGAAAATAACCTGAGATATTAAATTTTAATCAAAACAAATAAAAAAATTTTTTATATTCCGTAGATAACAAGGGAAACATGGAACCGGCAACTGGTGTGTGTAACTTGGGAGGGAATGCTGAGTCAAAAGTGGTTTTTGAACCCGTTACATTAACAGCAGAGGACATCGCCAAAATCTTCAGCGATAAAAAGTCAAAAAAGTTTTTGACACACCTTAAGTCCTTAGATTTTGATAAGCTAAAGGGTAAACTTATACTGATCGAAGAAGGAGTTGTTGCAGTTTGCAGACAGCTTATTGAGAAAAAAGCTCTCGTCCTTGTTAAGATCATTGGTAAAGAAGAAGACTTCTTGATGGCCTACGAAGTCGAAGATTCCAGATACAGGATATATCTCGAAAGTGAAAGTTTCGAGCTCAGTTTCAAAAACTTCTGCTGGAACTCACCATGCTGGGCCGTGCCGGTTTACGTAATGTTCCCCTCGCTATACCCTGAACTGTGTGATAATGAAGTCTGTAAAAGGTTTACGAATACGTGAATTTAAAAAGCGAGTTCTCATTTTTTGCTCATGCAGAGAAGAGTTACGGATGAGGACATCAAGAAGAAACTTGACAGGATCAGTTTCAGGATAGCCGTAATGAGTGGAAAGGGGGGAGTCGGAAAATCCACAGTCACAGCATTGCTCGCTGTACACTATGCTAAGCAGGGAAAGAGAGTCGGAATTCTGGATGCGGACTTTCTCGGGCCGAGCATCCCCCACCTCTTTGGTCTTGAGAATGGTAGGGTTGCTGTAAGCGATGAGGGTCTGGAGCCGGTATTAACGCAGAGGTTTGGGATAAAGGTCATGTCCATGCAGTTCCTACTCCCGAAAAAGGAAACGCCAGTAATCTGGAGAGGCCCTCTTATTGCGGGGATGATAAGGGAGTTTCTCGGCAGAGTTGCGTGGGGTGAACTTGACTACCTGCTGATTGATTTGCCCCCAGGAACAGGAGATGCGCCGCTTACAGTAATGCAGGATGCCAAACCAAATGGCGCGGTCATAGTTTCCACCCCACAGGAACTGACGGCTGCGGTAGTAGAGAAGGCTATAACAATGGCAGAGCAGACGAAGACTGCTGTTCTGGGAATTGTGGAGAACATGGCCTACTTTGAATGTCCTAACTGCGGTGAGAGAAGCTACATATTTGGACAGGGGAAAGCATCGGAACTCGCGAGGAAATATAAAATAGAATACCTCTATGAAATCCCCATCGACTCAGAGTTGCTGAGACTATCCGATTTGGGAAGAGTGGAGGAATACGAGCCGGACTGGTTCGAGTTCTTCCCCTACTGAATTTTTTTGATATCCTTTATTTTGAGCAAAGCCGAGAATCTGTATCCTCCGAAGACATCTTTGATTCCGGGCAGTTCGTCGTTTATCCCGCCGTAAAGCTCCAGTTCTCCAGAACCTTTTTCGATTTTTGCGTAGCTAACATCGGGAACAATTTCCACGAAATCTTTGACTCCCATCGGCTCGGCTAACCTGTACAGTATCCAGCTTCCGAAGCTGTCGAGCGGGTTCGCATCAGCCTTCACTTCTGGTTCAACCACGAGTTTCGCAAGGCTATAACCACCTCTCATCGCCACACCGCCGAACTTTTTCTGCTTGAGCAGCGGATGGTCTCTTGTTATCTCAATAACGGCAAGCTTTTTTGGAAAGCCCGCTACAAAACCTCTCAAAAGAGAGACATCGTTGTCAACATACATGAACGGACAGTATGCATAGTTTCTTCCGTTGTACTCAACTTTCAGAAAAACGGCGAATTCTCTGTATTGAACAAGTCCCGGAGCCTCAAAATTTAGCTCTGGAAAGTTCGGGCTCTGAGAGACGATGTCGGCAAAGTAAACATATCCCTCTCCGTCACTTTTCATCTCTCCTGGAAGCAAGTCCTCTACACCTTCAAAGCTTGCATGAACGGCTATGGCATCCATACCGTAGTTCCAAGGACCTGAAGGCACCAATGCAGACCTTCCCGATTTTGAGTATGGTGTCGTCCACGCCATGTTCCAATTTTTTCTGAAAGTATTATTAACTTTGGCTACACTTGGCTTCATGGAAGAGTGTCTTGAAATGATATATACCAGAAGAAGCATCAGAGTTTACTCGGATGAGGAAATAAGCGATGAGGACATCGAAAAAATTCTCAAAGCTGCGATGCTCGCCCCTTCTGCAGGAAACGAGCAACCCTGGCACTTTGTAGTTGTAAGAAACAAGGAGATGCTTAAGAAGATGAGCGAGGCTTTCACGTTTGGCCAGATGCTCCCCCATGCGAGTGCAGCTATAGTGGTCTGCGCTGACCCCAAGCTCTCGAAATATCCTTACGAGATGTGGGTTCAGGACTGCAGTGCTGCCACTGAGAACATCTTACTTGCTGCACGGTGTCTCGGTATAGGCTCCGTCTGGCTTGGTGTTTATCCGAGAGAGGAAAGAATGAAGGCGCTGAGAGAGCTTCTGGAGATACCTGAGAACATAGTGGTTTTCAGCGTCGTTTCACTCGGCTATCCGAAAAATGAGAAGGACTTTTACGAGGCTGGGGATAGGTTCAACCCTGACAGAATTTATCGAGAGAAGTGGTGAGGTGCTTCTCCACCATAATTTTTTCGAAGTGCAGGTAGATCTCCCTTGGCTCAGGTAGTTTTCTGTAAACAACACCTTTCCCCACAGGATCCACACCTGATTTTGCCAACTCTTTAATCTTCTTGTCTCTCTCACAAAACTTGTTGAGGTACTTCTGCAGAGCTTCGATTATGTTCTCCTTGCCGTAAACCGGATTTCCGTGGGAGGGGATTGCCAGATTTATGTCTCTGCTCTCCACCTCCTTCATCAGCCTCTTCACCGAGGCAGCAAAATCCCTCACATCGCAATCCAGGCAGCCATACCAGGGTCCAAAGCTTGTGAGGTCGATATCGCCGAGAAAAATAGCCTCATCATTCACAACAAAGCAGCAGTGCCCCGCTGAATGCCCAGGAGTGTGCAGAACCTCAACACCAACGCCGTCAAATTCAAGCTCGTCTTCATCCTCAAAAACATCATAGACACTACCAAATTCAAAGTTTATAAACATCTTAGCCAGATCACCCAAACCGTACCTTTCCCTGAACTCCTCGTAACTTTCAATCGCCTCCGCATCGAGAGGGTGTGCCAGAACCTTTCTGCCTATCCTGTTCATCGCTATATGGTCTTCATGCCAGTGAGTGTTGAGAACATAATCAAACCTCAATGAAGCGAGTTTTTCACCGGCTCCAGTGTCGATAATACAGCTTTTCCCGACAATCAGACTGTGGCTGAAGGGATATTTCCCGGAATTCGGAGCCTCGATTATCTTGTACATTGATTGAATTAGAACAACCTTAATTAATCTTTTTTCTCCAAATCCGGTGATGATGGTTATAGTCAACTACGGCGTCGGAAACCTGAAGAGCATCTCAAAGGCTCTTGAAACGGTAGGAGCGAGTGTAGTTGTAACTCAAAACCCGGATAAAATAAAAAGCGCGTCAGGAGTTGTTTTTCCTGGAGTGGGTGCTTTCAGGTCTGCAATTGAAAGATTGAATGCGATGAAAGACGTAATAGATTCTTTGGAGGTTCCGATACTTGGAATTTGCCTCGGAATGCAGCTTTTCGCCACAGAAAGCACAGAAGGTGGTTTGCATAAAGGACTGGATTACATTCCTGGAAAAGTGGTGAGGTTCCCTCCGAGCGTTGGAAAAGTGCCGCACATGGGCTGGAATACGCTTGAGATAATAAAGGAGACAGAAATACTTGAAGGCATTGAGAGTGGCGAGTTTGTATACTTCGTCCACTCCTACTACATGCAGACTGACGATGAGTTTGTAATATCCAAAACCGACTACGGAATAGACTTTCCTTCGGGAATCGAGAGGGAAAACTACTTCGGCTTTCAGTTTCACCCTGAAAAAAGCGGGAAGATTGGGTTGAGAATTCTGGAGAACTTCGTCAGCATCGTCAGGAGGTAGGAGGGAATTCTTTGTCCATCCTGTAAACAGTTCCCTTTGCAAGAGCTACGAGCTCATTTTTGGAATTTCTCACCTCCATCAGATACGTAGCAGTCCTATTTCCGAGATTGACTTCTTTTGCCTCAGCTGCGAGTTTTTCTCCTTCAAAAGCGGCTTTCATGTAGGTAATGCTCACTTCGATGGCAAGTGCAATCTTTCCATGGCTGTTGCTCGCCAGAGCAAAGGCTAGATCCGCAATAGAGAAAATGATGCCACCATGGCAGACTTTTGCAGCATTAAGATGCTCATCTTTAACGACCATTTCGACCTTTGCGTAGCCCTCCTTCATCTCCAGAATTCTCGCACCCAGCAGCTCGAAGAGCTTGTCGTTTTTGTACATGTATTCTCTGACCTTTTCCACCATTGTCCCTGCTTGGCATTAAAGCAAAAAACTTTGCCTGTGCAGTCCTCATTATGATGATAATAATCTGACTAATATAAAAAGGAAAAGATTTAAATATCCTTAAGGTAAATCAACACTATGAAAGCAGTGATTGAAATAAAGGACATGATCATACTCTCAGTTATTGCACTGGGGCTGCTAACTATTCAGCTGGGAGTATTGGGCTAAAGAAGGAGTTCATTGAACGCTAGAGAAAGGTTTTTCAGCTTCAAGATCAACATAGACTAAATGAAGGATGAACAACGCAAAAATCTGCTGGACTCACTCGAAAACCTCTCAATTTCGGGCTCGGTTATAATGACCTTCGCAGTTCTCGTTATAGTCCTAAAAGTTTCAGGTCTTGACGTGGTTCATTCTGTAGCAATTGCCTTTGCATTTTCGACTGCCGTTCTAATATTCAGGTTGAAAAAGTGATTTAGTTTCCATTACTCCCGCCAACCCTTCTCATGTACTTTTTCAGCGATTCCTTAATAATCTCCTCTATCTGGTCTAAATCCTTAGCTGCATTTTCCATCATTTCGCGAATGGCTATTGCAACATCCTCAATGACGAGAGAGCAGTCCATTCGCTGCATTTCGATTTCTATCGAGTTCTCCTTTATATTGACCAGAACCTCACCAAACTCCTTTTCGAGCATCTTCTGAATTGCAGAAAGACTTACAGGGGCACCCTTAAATACCAGAACGTCATCTCTGCCGTAGCCCCCAATTGAGAACTCAGGGTCTGCAGGATAAAGCTTCATCTTGCAGAATCCATCCTCTGACTCCACTTTAAGGCTGAACATCGAATCACCTTACCATATTAACCGCTTCTTTGAGAATTTCTTCGACTTCTCTGTATTTTTCTGCAGCCTCTCTGAGTTTCTCAGCAATCTTCGGATCTGTGCTTTCAATCTTGCTGGCTACTTCTTCAAATCTCTCTCTGTGCTCCTTCGTGTGTTCAACCCAATGCTTCAGGAGGTGAGGGAGTTTCTCCATAAAAAAGTGTTGATTTAGAGTTTTAAAAATCCTTTGATTTCTCCCAGTAAAAAGTAATGAAGGGCTTTGATTAAATCCAGAGAAGATCTCTGCCTCAATCTCTTCTGTATATCACACCATCTGCTTTACCCGAAGGTATGCTGTACTTGGGCGGAAGTATACCGAGCTTCCTCGCTTCCTCCTCAAGCCAATCTCGGTGGTCGGGATGAGCAATCTGAATCAATGCCGCGGCTCTCTTGTAGATCGGCAAACCTCTCAGGTATGCGATGCCCCACTCGGTGGCCACATACTGCACCACTGATCTCGGGACGGTAATTGCTGCTCCAGTTGGCAGTGCGGGAATAATTCTGGAAGTGCCGTTGTATGTGGAGTAAGTCGCAAGCACGGCCTTCCCCCTTCTGTCGAAGCTGTAGAAGCTGCCAAGTACAAAGTCAAGCTGCCCACCGGTGCCGCTTACCTGGTAAATCTTACCTGTCGGAGACGTCAGACCAATCTGTTCCGAATTTACCTGCCCCATCAGGTCAATCTGAGCTATCTGGTTCAGGGAGAACATTTTCGGCTGTTGAGCAATAACGAATGGGTGGTTGGTGTACTCTACCGGATAGGTCGCCACCTTCGGGTTCCTGTCAAGAAAGTCGTAAAGCTTTCTCGTTCCAAGAGCGAAGGAGAAGACTGACTTGCCTTTATCCAGTTTCTTCTGACTGTTTGTAACTATCCCGTCCTCTATCAGCTCCATAAGCCCATCTCCAATCATCTCCGTGTGTATTCCAAGGTCTTTGAATCCAGCCTCTTTCAGCATCTTTATAACGGTGTTCGGCAACCCACCGATTCCCACCTGAAGCGTTGAACCATTCTCCACAAGCCCTGCTTCAATTATGTTCTCCGCTATCATTTCGTCCTCCTTGGTAGGTGGTGGCAGAAACGGCAGGAACGGTGTTGGAAATTCCCTGTCTTCAACGATGTAGTCAACCTCCGAGATGTGGATACACTCATCATAGCCTCCATTAATCCACGGCATGTCTTCCTTGACAACCAAAACAACGGTATCCGCTGCCTCTGCAATCGATTTCAGGAAGGTGCAGGTAACGCCGAAGTTAAAGTAACCGTGTCTGTCCATTGGAGTTGTGACAAGAAAAGCCATATCCACTGAATCTATACCAATCTCTCTCGCAATCAGTCCTGCATCTGATAGCACTCCCGGTCTATGTACACACGGGCCAATTTCTTTGCTGTATTTTCTCACCGGCTCATACAGGAAACAGCTTTCCCACTTGAACGTTTCCTGCTCAGGGTCAGCTTTCAGAAACTCGTACGGTGCAAGGTCTATGAATGTCCCTATCTCGACGTTGCTCAGCTCATCCTTTCTCTGTGCCAGATACCTGTCTATAATCAGAGCGGTGTTAGCAGAACCACCTATTTCTATGTGCATTCCGTCTTTGACTAATCTTGCCGCATCTTCGGGACTGATAAGCTTCTTCTCATACTCGCTTTTGTAGTCCACACTATCACCTCTAAGGTAAAGATTGTACAGAAAATATAACTCTTTCTAAAAAAATATAATTTAAAAGATAATTGAAAAATTGAAAAATGTTAATGCTTAATTTTCGCATAGAGACTGGAAAAATTCTGGTAGTGACTCTTTTTCTGTCTCCTTTATTCTTTGCCGTCCAATTTACTTCAGAAACGATTCAGGTTTAAATGATTGCAACCACTATTTAAAAAGGAAAACGAGATTGCAAAACACATATAAAAGAAATTGCAATTATTTTTCCTATGGGATCTGTAGGTAGAAGGAGAAAGGATGAAGTAATAAAACTATTCGGAGAAAGAGTCTCTCCGGCTAAAGTGAGGTTTTTCACAGCGGTTGGGTTAGATTTCGTACCAGGCAGAAGAGAAGGTGTGTGGTACTGGGATCTGGACGGCAGAAAGTTGATGGACTGCCACTGCAACGGAGGCGTTTTCAACCTCGGTCACAGACATCCAGAAATTGTTCGCAGGCTGAGAGAGGCTGTTGAGGAGGTGGATATAGGCAATCACCATCTGATAAGTGAGCACAGGGCTGTGCTTGCGGAGAAGCTGACTGACACAATGCCGGGTGATATAAACCGGGTCGTGTTCGGTGTGGGTGGCGGGGAGGCGGTAGATTTCGCTATAAAACTTGCAAGAGGTCACACAAAAAGGAAAAAGATAGTTTACGCGAAAGGAGGGTATCACGGGCATACAGGCTTTACCCTCGCTGCTGGTGACGAGAAGTACCGAAAGCCCTTCGAGCCCCTTGCTCCCGGTTTTGTCGAAGTCCCATTCGGCAATTTCGATTCGCTCGAAAAAGCCGTTGATAAAGATACTGCAGCCGTTCTGTTCGAAACGATACCTGCAACCCTTGGAATGCCATTGCCCCCACCAGAATTTTACAAAATGGTTAGAGAGTTCTGTGATGAAAGAGGTGCGCTAATGATTATGGACGAGGTTCAGACGGGGCTGGGAAGGACCGGAAAAATGGGGTATAGAGCACTACCGCGTCACTCCAGATGTAATTGTCACGTCGAAGGGACTTTCAGGAGGAGTTTATCCAATTTCTGCAACATGCTTCAGAGAGGACTTGGATGACTTCATGGCTGAGAATCCGTTTATGCACGTATCAACTTTCGGAGTGCTGAGATAGGCTGCTTGGTTGCTGAGAAGGTACTGGATATTACCTCTGATCCAAGTTTTCTGGAAAATGTTAACGAGATGGGCTCATTGTTGTCAGAAGGTCTTGAGAATCTCATGAATGAGTTCGACTTCCTGGCCGAAATCAGGCAGAAGGGATTGTTCATAGGTGTAAAGATGATTGAGGAAGGTTTTGGTCCATTGTTATCTCTTTTGTGCTATCACAGCGGAATACTTGCGGTTTATGCGAACACGACACTTCTGTCCTGCAGCTTCTGCCTCCGCTAATAATAGGGAGAGAGTATGTTGACTACATACTCGACAATCTCCGAAAGGCGCTGGAGATAGCGTCTCAAAAACAGGACATGGTGGAGGTAATAAGGTCCATGGCGGGGTGAGAGAAATCATCACAAAATTTGGTGTCGAGAGAAAATTGTTGAGGGAGTTCGAGGAGAATCTGAACCCAGCCAAACCGGAAAAATCGAAGGTTCCGATAAGGATACTCGGATATGGCGAGATAAGCACGGTTTTTGAAATACCGCTTGAGGAGTACTCAAACATAGCATTCAAGAGAATTCCGATGTTCAGGTCGGTGGAGCAGGTAGAGAAGTACATAGAGCTTTTCCATGCTTACAACACGTTGCTCACCGAAGCCGGGCTAAAGGTTCCGAAAAGTGGTGCTGAGTATGTTGTTACAGGGATAACAGGATAGTGCTGTTTCTGATGCAGGAAAAGCTGGATCCATCAAGAATTTGCAACAACATCATAAAGGAGATGGAAAGAGAAGACGCGATTGAGCTTTTCTCAAAGGTTTTGGACGAAATATACAGGGTGGAAGAGTTCAACAGGAGAAAGAAGGAGGAAGGAGTTGAAATAGGTCTGGATGGGCAGCTGTCCAACTGGGCACTTTACGACAGAATGGTGTACTTTGACACGAGCACACCAATGGTGAGACAGGACGGAAGGGATTTACTTGATACGGATATATTTCTTCGGGCTTGCCCGCCTGGTGTTAGGGTGTTGTTAAAGAAATTCTTTCTGCAAGACATACTCGACAGATACTACGATTTCAGGATGATTTTACTTGACCTCATCGCAAACCTATTCAAGGAGGGCAGGAGAGACCTCGTGCAGCCTTTTATCAACCATGCAAACGAATATCTGATGGCAACTGGAAACAGTTACGAGCCAATGACCTACAAGGAAATTGAGAAGTATTACAGGGAGGATGCGTTTATATGGAGCTTGTACCTGAACCTGAGAAAAATTCACCGATTCATTGTCACCAAAATTCTTTTCGGAAGGTATGAGTTCATACTACCTGGCAGGATAAAGAGGTATCAGACCAAAAATTAAAAATACCCATATGATGGATGTTCATTAAAGCCCGGGTAGCTCAGCCAGGGAGAGCGTGCGGCTGAAGACCGCATAGTCCCCGGTTCAAATCCGGGTCCGGGCACATTTTCCTTAAAATTGTTCTTTATGGAGGTTTTTTCGGCTTTCACAGGGTTTGGAGAATTCTTTACAGGCTATAAAAAGCCATTTTTGAAGTTTTCTTTTAGAAATATACAATTGCTCCTTAAAATTTTGATGTGCGAATCAACCTTTCTTCTTTCGTTTTTCCCTGATCACTCCTTAGAGAGGTTGATTCAGAATATGTTCCAACTTGTTCCAAGTAGAACATAGAGCGTGAGCGTGAGATGAATACGTAACCATAAGAACAAAAATTGTTGAGGGAATGCTCAGCAGAGGGGCAAAATCTCAGGAAGAGAAAGAAAAATATCCAAGCTAATGTGAAAAGGTTTTTCAGGAGGTAAAGAAAAGCAATGAAACGGAGGATCTGAATATGAAATGCGGATAGAAAAGATGAGATAACTATTCCCTTAAGCCATCCATTCTAGAAGATCATCAACCAACTTTTCTCCTCATTACTAAAGCGATTCCCTGAAGGATACTCCCTCTTTCGGTTATCACCATGGTGATTTTAGGGGAGATTGATGGGGGATGAAGGGTGATTAAAGGGGATCATGAGTGATCACCAGGGGATTGATAAAGGGATATGTGGGGATAAAGGGGATTGATAAGGTGATTCCTGTTGATTTACGTTGAGCCTGTTGATTGATTAGTTGATTGACTGTTGATTGACTGTTGATTTGGGTTGATTGAGGTTGATAGAAGTTGATCGGTCAATTTTTGATCAGTTGATTAAGGTTGATTAGCGTTGATTGACTTGTAGATCGAGGTTGATTGATTTGTTGATAGAGTTGATCATCGTTGATTGAGCGTTGATTGATCAAATTGATGGTGTTGATCCAGTTGATCACTCGTTGATTAGGTTGATTTTTACTATTTGAATCGGTTCACCCAGTAAATCAACAGGTTGATGAGGTTTGACGGATCAATGTCAACAGAAAATCAACGTTTGAAATCAAATCAATTCTCTTAGACTCAACACGCAGTTCTTTTGTTTCTGAGCCGTGTTTGTAAACGTAAGTAAAATATACAACAAATCCAAAGAAGTTACATGGAAATAAGAAGCGGTATAGTCATTCAATCATCTCTTTTCCCAGAACCAGTTAAAATAGAAAAAGTGGAGGAGTTTGGAGATTTTGTAAGAATCGTCGGTGCTACAATAGATAGTAACCAGCATATAGACAGAATAATCCCAAAAGATGAGATTTCAAAGCTGAAGGCATTTACATACAATATGGATTTTTCTGCAAATCCTGAAGACGTTTTTCTGGGTTTGGAAGCATATCGTTTCAGGTTGGCATCTCTTTTTGACCCAATACTGGCAATGAATGTATCAAGAGTTGATCCTTTGCCACATCAAATTGAGGCAGTGTATGGTTATGCTTTGAAGCTTCCAAGGATTAGATTTCTTATAGCTGACGATCCTGGAGCTGGTAAAACCATAATGGCTGGGCTCATAATCAAAGAATTGAAATTGAGAGGTTTGGCCCGAAGAATACTCATCGTTGTTCCAGGTCATTTGAAAGACCAGTGGAGAAGAGAACTTAAAGAGAAATTCTCTGAAAACTTCGTAACTGTTGACAGACATACAATGGATGCTCATTTTGGCGAGAACGTTTGGGAGAGGGAGAACCAGATAATAACGTCAATGGATTTCGCAAAGCAGGAGCACGTTCTCAACTCTCTTAGCAGCGTTCATTGGGATCTGGTTATAGTTGATGAAGCCCACAAGATGGCTGCATACCGTTATGGAGAGAAAATCAGCAAGACTGCAAGATACAAGCTCGGCGAAGTTCTGTCAAGAACTTCAGAGCATTTACTGTTTCTTACAGCAACACCGCATAAAGGCGATCCAGAGAACTTCAGATTGTTTCTTGATTTGCTCGAACCAGGATTTTTCGCATCCCAATCAATGCTTATGGAGTCGATAAAGAACAGGGACAATCCACTGTTTATAAGAAGGCTCAAAGAGGATTTGAGGGATTTCGAAGGAAGACCTCTCTTCCTCCCAAGGCACGTTAAAACGATCAAGTTCAACATAACAGATGAGGAGCGTGAGCTTTACAACGAGCTCTCAAAATACGTTATTACTCAATACAACAAAGCTTTAATGAGTGATAAGAAAAGAAACGTTGCATTTGCCCTCATCATTCTGCAGAGAAGGATGGCTTCCAGCATATACGCTCTGAAACGCTCCCTTGAAAGGAGAAAGAGAAGACTTGAGGAAATTCTGAGGAATGGAATTGAAAGGGAGGTTAAGCCTGTAGACATTGAGGAGGTTGACGACTACGAAGAAGAGGAGAGATGGAGGATAGAGCAGGAGTGGGAGAGTTTAAGCGTTGCTGAAACGAGGGAGGAGCTTGAGAAGGAAATCAAGACAATTGAAAAGCTAATCGAAAAGGCGGACGAAATCATCAGGAAGGAGAGCGAAGTTAAGCTGAAGAAACTGAAAGAGTTGATGGAGAGTGGTGAGCTGAAGAATCAGAAGATTCTGATATTCACCGAATCAAGAGACACTCTCGATTACCTTTACGACAAAATAAGAAGCTGGGGATACAGCGTTAACTACATCCACGGTGGAATGAAGCTTGAGGACAGGATTAAGGCAGAGAAGGAATTCAAGCACAACACCCAAGTTATGGTTGCAACTGAGGCTGCAGGAGAGGGTATAAACCTGCAGTTCTGCAACATCATGATAAACTACGATATCCCATGGAATCCCAACAGACTTGAGCAGAGGAGGGTAGAATACACAGATATGGGCAAACAAAGGAAGTATTCATCTTCAACCTCGTCAATGAGGATACGAGAGAGGGGATGGTTCTTGCAAGACTTCTCGACAAACTTAGAGAGATTAGGGAAGCTCTGGGTGATAGAGTTTTTGATGTTATTGGAGAGATATTCCCAGGAAGGGACTTTTATCAGCTCGTAATAGATGCTGCCGCCAATGCGAGGAGCATTGACGAAATACTTGCAACGATTGAAGCAAAGCTTGATGAAGAGTATATATTCAAAGTTAAGGAAGCTCTCGGTGAGAGTCTTGCAACGAGGTTTATAGATTACACAAGGATAAAGGAAATGGCTGAGAGAGCAAAGGAATACAGATTGATTCCAGAATATACTGAGAACTTCTTTATCAGGGCTTTTGAGAAAGCTGGGGGGAAGATCACAAAAACAGGGGAGTTTTACAGAATAGACTCAATTCCCTATGAGATCAGGAAAATTGCTGCAGAAGATAGCTTCAAGAATACTTGGGGAATACTTGCCTCCAAATACAAGAACATAACATTCGACAAAGAAGTTGCAATGAAAAACGCCGATGCTGAGTTCGTTTCCTTTGGACATCCTCTGTTTGAAGCTGTCCTTGAATGGGTTCTAAGAAATTATATCAAGGACTGCATGACTGGAGCGACGTTCAAAGATCCGTCTGGGATGTACAATGGTGTGATTTTCTTTTTCGAGGGAGAGGTTACAGATGGAAAAGGTGTAGTTGCTGGAAAGAGGCTTTTCGCCATTTATCGAGACGATAGAACGGGTGAAATCAAGGAATTGAATCCTTCCATTATCTGGGATCTGGCTCCATACAATGGAAGCTATCAACTTGAAGAGGGATGGAAGAAGGAAGCTGAAAGTTATGCAATAAGAGCCTTAATGAGTTTTAAGGATGAACTCCTAAAGGAGAGGCTTAGACAGGCTGAGATTAAGGAGAAATACGGTGTTAAATCTCTTAAGAGTTTGATCACGAGCTACGATCTCAAGTTGATAGAATACGAGGAGAGGAAAAAGAAAGGAGTGAAAATGGATTTGGCCATTCAGATGGCAGAGAGAAGGAAGAGAGAGTACGAAAAAGCTTTGGACGAGCTGAAATGGGAGATTGAGAGGGAGAAAAACCTGAGTGTCAGCATGCCCAAGCTTGTTGGAGTTGTTAGGGTTGTGGCGGGAGATGAGATGGTAAGTGATGCTGAGATTGAGAAGATTGGGATGGAAGTTGCTATGGCTTATGAAAGGATGCATGGGAGAGTTCCAGAGGATGTTTCCAGCCAAAATCTGGGATATGACATTCGCTCTGTGGGGGAAAATGAGGTAAGATACATAGAGGTCAAAGCCAGAGCTACTGCTGGCGATGTTGCTCTAACACCTAACGAGTGGTTTAAAGCTAAGCGATTCGGCGACCAGTACTATCTTTACATAGTTGAAAATGCTGCAATAAGCCCGACGCTCTACATCATCAGAAATCCAGCGGAGAAGCTCGAAGTAATTGAGAAGGTTGAATCGGTTAGGTTTATCATTCCATACAGCGAGTGGAAGTGGAAGGGAAAAGTTACGAAGGTTTAAATATTATAAAAGTGAAGTTCCTAAGAAAATGAAAGAGTATATTGAGAAAATGTTATCAATGGCAAATATTCTTGGTAAAATTTCGATGGTAGAGTCTTTTGTAGTCATTGCACAGTCATCATTTAAAAAAGAAAAAATAGACAACTTGGATGGAGAACTTACAGAAAGAGTACATATACGCTCTTTTCTTGTACCAATTGAACAGTGAGATGAAGTAATCAAAAAATTCTATTTTGATAGTTTTACAGGAAATGAGGGACAACCATATTTCGATGAAAATGGAGATTATAATACAGGTGAAACTTTCGAAATAAAAGGTGTAAATTTTGAGATCATAGTAAACGAGAGGAGAATTGAAGGCTTGGGTATAGGGTATTATGAGCCTACGGACAGGCTAATTAAGTACTTGAATTTAAGAAGGAAAGACAGCTACTGGGAAGATCCCTACACCAATGAGAATAATAATACGGTGTGAGGGAGAAATTATCAACTATGGCTGGGAGGAACATAATGCTTGGCTTGGAGTTAGAAAGGATATGCTTAGAGATTATCTCTCTGCACGAAGGTGTGGTCTTTTGATTGTTAGGTATGCAGAAAAAGCACTTAAAACCCCAGTGAAGTTGGAATTAGAAGAGTATCAGAAAGAAACTGAGTTTGGCAAATATTATTTCGTAATTATTGATGATCCAATTTCGGGAGAGTATATATACTTATCACGTCTTTGGGAGAGTTTCTGGATTGATCCAGCTTCAGAACCGAAAAGACAGAGATATAAAACGTCAGAATTTGAATTTGGAGTCGAATTTAAAGATGAAGATGGAGAACATATAAAATTCGCAAATGAAAAAATAGATTATTTTAAATTAATATCCTTTAGTCCATCTATGTTTAAGGTTTTTCTTTCAGAGCTTAACAATGAGATCAAATTTAATACCTTAACAACTCTTACCTTGAAATTCGCAGATGGAGAGTATCTTGATGGGTGTATTAACAAATACGGTCAGTTTCAAACTTTTTTGGGTTCGTTAGCTAAATTGAGTCATGAAAAACAGAAGAAACTATCCACATTTTCTGAACCTAAGAAAGCAGATCCGCCAGCAGAGTTTATTAGAATTAACGTTTATGCTGAATTTCCCGAAACATATCCAATAGGCTGGACAATTTCTCGTTGCTTGAAAGATGTAAATAAACCTTGGATTGATAGATTTGGCAAAAATTTGCTATTAAATCCCGATGAAGATAAACTTTCAGAATGTATCTTATTGGGATTAATCTCAAGAGAATTTAGAGAGTTAGCGGATGTGATGTTAGAGTTTAGAAAATTGGTAATACCAGAGTACAAAATTAATGAAATTAAGGATGATCCGCATTTTTCATACTTGAGTAAGGAAAAAAATTATAAAGAAATGAAATCTATAAAATTTACACAATTACTTTTTAGGAAACACAGAACGAATAATCGGAAAGGGGAAAGTTATATCTTAGACGTAATAAACGAACTAAGACAATGTAAAGGACATCCAGATAAAAGTGTTGAAGATGTTTTACTTAAATTTGGAATACCTAACGAAAATCCAAGAATCTCTTTCATCTACATTTTGACAGAATTTCTAGAATTCCTATTTGCATTTAAGGAACTAACTGAAAATTTGTTGGATATCTCTATAAAAGTTAAAGATGAGACAAAGAATCCATGGTACCAACTAAGAATTGCTTTAGAGTGCTTTAGTAAGTTAATTTAGGGGGTAATCGAAAAATATGAAGAAAGAAAAATCTGACATAGACCTTGTTAAAGAATTGAGTAGTTCAGTTAATCCGAACAAATTGTTTATAGGGAAAAGATTACACTTGCTGATAACTTCAGCTAAGAGAACAGGCTATGGGCATGAACTAGATAAGATCCAAGAAAATCCGAAACACCATTATGGGGGTAGACATTATCAATTGTGATTAAGTATGAGACTTGAAGAAATAAAGAGAAACGTTGTCCCAATATTGCGGAAATACGGAGTTAAAAGAGCCTCTATTTTCGGCTCGGCAGTTAGAGGGGAGATGAAAGAGAGCAGCGACATAGACATACTCGTGGAAATTGAAAAAGATATCAGCCTGCTGGATTTTGTTGCATTGAAGCTTGAACTTGAAGAAAAGCTTGGCAGAAAAGTGGATTTGATCGAGTACAACACGATAAAACTAAGGTTGGGAAAAAGGATACTGAAAGAGCAAGTGGTGATATTTCAAGATTCTAAGCCTTAGACAAATAAACTTTATAACTTAATGGATCAAAAATCATACTTGATGGTAAGAACCAGAGTGGTCGGCAAAAAAGGGCAGGTCACGATACCCAAGGAGATCAGAGAAAAGTTTGGTTTGAAAGAGGGTGAAAAAGTTGTTTTTGAGGTTAGAGGAGATGAGATAATCATTAGACCGGATAAAAGCGGAAGTGATTATGTAGAGGAGTTCGTTTCAATTGTTAAGAAAAAGCTCAAAGCTCCAGAACCCGCTGAATTGAAGAGGTTGTACTATGGCCAAATTGAAGAGCGCTTATCTGGACTCTAATGTTTTCATTTATGCCTCTCTATATTCTGGAGAGGTTGCCGAAAAATCAAAAGAATACCTAAGAAAAGCAGCAGATGGTGAATTTAACGCATACACATCAGCACTGACGTGGGATGAAGTAATTTATGTTGTGAGAAAAGTTGCTGGATTTGAGGAAAGTATAAGAGCTGGAAGAATTCTCCTTAAAATGCCATTTCTCGAGTTTTTGGATGTTGATTATGCTATTTGTGAAGATGCCCAGAAACTTGTTGAGAAGTATAAGCTTTTACCGAGAGATGCTATTCACTCCGCTCTTGCCCTGAAATACTGTGATGGGGTTATTATTAGCAATGATGTAGACTTCGATGTGGTTGAAGGATTAAAGAGAGTGTTTGATTGAGGAAAGGTGAAGATATAATGAAAACTCCTGTAGATGCTGAAAGAGGTTGCAGCTGTATTGGTGTGGGATGCCATAAAACGAGGCTAAAACCAGAAAGAATGAACTGGGGGATGATTAGATGAGTCAAGAAGAATTTCCAATAAAAAGATCATTCATCGAGGAAACTTTTCCAGTTAGGGAAGTAAGCGAGGAGAGTGCGAGGGAGAAGAATATCAGGCATGGCCATATCTCAACCCTACACATCTGGTGGGCAAGGCGACCATTAGCAGCTTCGAGAGCTACAGCTTATGCAGCTTTAATTCCTGCCCCTGACAGCATTGAGGAAGCTGAAAAGGTAAAGCAGTTTATAGCAGAGCTTTGCAAGTGGGAGAACTCACTTAACCCAACGTACATCGAGAAGGCCAGAGAAGATATAAAGAGGGCTTTGGGTCACACCCCAAGAGTGCTTGATCCGTTTGCTGGTGGTGGGGCGATACCTTTAGAGGCGTTGAGGCTGGGTTGCGAAACCTACGCCTCAGATTACAATCCAGTTGCGGTATTGATTCTTAAGGCTGTTCTGGAGTATCCGCAGAAGTATGGCAAGAAGCTGGTTGAGGATGTCAAGAAGTGGGGAAAGTGGGTTCTTGAGGAGGCGAAGAAGGAGATTGGAAGGTTTTATCCGAACGATGTTATTGAGCAGAAGGGGTATTTCGGGGAGAGCGGTGAGGAGTACATCCCTGTGGGCTATATCTGGGCGAGGACGATTCCCTGCCAGAACCCTTCGTGTGGTGCAGAAATTCCTTTGATGAGACAGTTCTGGTTGGCGAAGAAGAGCAACAAGAAGGTGGCGTTGTATCCGTATGTTGAGGGTAAGGACGTGAAATTCAAGGTTGTTGGAGATGGGTATGAAGAGATGCCTAAGGATTTTGACCCATCTAAGGGAACTGTGAAGGGTGCTATAGCCACATGCCCCGTTTGCGGTTCGACTGTGGATGCCAAGACAACAAGAAGGCTGTTTCAGGAGGGGAAGGCTGGAGAGAGGATGGTTGCCGTTGTTTTGCACCATCTCAAAAAGAAGGGGAAGTTTTACAGAATAGCGAACGAGAAGGATGTAGAGGTATTCAGGCAGGCTGAAAAGGAGTTGGAGAAGAAGGTTGAAGAGTTGAGGAAGAAGTGGGGGATTGAGCCGGTTCCTGATGAGCCCACACCCGAAGGAAAAGGAAAAGGAGCGGAGAGAGCTTTTTCTGTAAGAAATTACGGGTTGAACACATGGGGTGATTTGTTCAATTCACGGCAGAAGCTTGCTCTAATCACCTTCGTGGATAAGGTTAGAGAAGCTTACCGCAGGATGGTTGAGGAGGGGTATGAGGAGGAGTATGCGAGGGGTGTTGTGACGTATTTGGCTTTAAATTTCAATAGATTTGCCTCTTATTGCTCCACACTTGGCTACTGGCATGTTACTGGTGAAAAAATGAGTCCAGCCATGCAGAGACAGGCAATTGCCATGGTGTTTGACTATGCCGAAAGCAACCCGTTTGCAGAATCTTTTAGTTGGATAACGAATTTGGATTGGATTCTACGTGTTATTGAACACTGCTCACATGCGTAGAATTCACTCCAATTTTTTTTGGGATAAAGTTTTAATAAACTTCAAGTAAGTCAAATTCCAGTAGGTGAGCTTGATGGAATTTACGATAAAGAAGTTGGGGCCCATAAACGAGGCAAAATTGGAGTTGGGAGATATTACGGTATTAATCGGCCCGCCGAATGTAGGTAAATCTTACACTCTTAAAGCTCTGTATTCTTCTCTAATCATGCTCGATCCAATAGCGAGAAAATCTTTACTCAAATCGATATTTGCCGAATTAGGAGTTCTGAAGCGTAGACGCTTTGTGTATGAGGAAGATATATTTGTCTTTTTAACCAATTTGGCGATACTTTACAAGATCGATTCCCAAATGACAAAAGATATCGTCAAACGCATAGGTGACGCTGTCGGTAAGATAGATATTAAAATCGAGAACGATACGATCGTAGCGACGTCGAAGAAAACAGAAATATTAGATTTAAAGAAACTGATGGAACTGATACAAGAGCAAAACGATCATCTTTGGGGACTACTTCCAACTACCGACAAAACAAAAGTAAACATTAAACTATCAGTACCTAACCTATTTCCACTATTAGTGGAAGCTTTTAGAAGACCCCTTACAGTAAAAGAAGAAAATTATAATCAAGAACTAAAACTTTTCATTGGATGCTATATATCCTCGTACCTTCAAGAGACTAGGTTGATTCTTGAAAAAACAGCAGAAGTAAAATTAGATATGATAAGTCCCATAATAAAGAAAAGATATCCAAAGGGAGAATTACTTAAATTGGAGAAAGCAAAAGACACAACAGAAATTCTAAAAATTTTAGATAATTTGAGATTATTTAAGTTAACACCAAAAGGCTGGTTTATACTTCGGGCAATTCCTGAGATGGTATTAACCGAAGAAATACAAGATCGACTCGCAGAGAAGATCGGTGAAATGCTTGAATCGATCTACAGAAGAGCCTTAGGTATTCAGTCAGTTTTGTTCATTCCGTTCGGTAGGAGTCCAATCGTTTGTCAGTTGGAATACATTTCACGAGAGCCTTTCCTTAGGACGGAAATAATTGAAGATTACTACGGATTTGACACTCCTCTTTACCCATATATGTCTAAGCTAAGTAGCGGTAGAGCCAAGCTTTCAGAAGGTAAATACGATAAAAATATGGTTCAACTATTTGAACCAGTCATTCAAGGAAATTTAATGTTTGATAAACGATCTGGCGAATTAAAATACAAACGTTGGAGTTTTAAAGAAATAGACGATAGAGACCCAGTAGTTGTTCCAATAAAATGGGCTTCTGCTTTGGCGGGAGAAGTTACGGGAGTCCTACTACCAATCCTATCCGTTCCATATAACTCTTACCTCATTATTGAAGAACCAGAGTCGCAGCTACATTATTCCGCACAGGTTCTGATGGCTTTAACTTTGATTGGACTTTCAAACGTTTTTGGCCACAAAATAGCCTTCAGCACCCACAGCGATGTGCTGACACTCACTTTGGCATATATTCAGGAATTTAAACCAAACGAAAATAAAGTCTTAGAATTAATAAAGAAACTCCTTGAAATGCAAAATATCTGCGTGGACGAAATCAATTTGAAGCCTCTAGCTAAAGCTGTTTCCGAGGCGAAAAATGTAGACGTTAGGTTTTACTACTACGAACCAACACCAAGCGGAGTTAGAGTTTTCGAGAAGAGATCTTCCGAGATCATGAAGGATGTTCCCGGAATAACGGATGTCGTTAATATCTTGACTTCATGGGCGATGAGCTTGTAGGTGTCGGGATATGCACGAGCTTAAAGCAGAGTATAAGGAGAACGGCTGTGGTGTTGAAATGGAGGGTGATAATCCGTATTTGCTTTTAAATCTCGAAATGTACTGCAATTGTAATGGATTGAAGGGGCTATCCCATTGCGATTTTGTGTATGTCTTTCTTAAAGGCGAGGAATTTCAGATATTTATTGTAGAGCTTAAAGATATGGGAGAACTCATGAAAGATGATCTGGAGTCTATATTGGACGATATTGTTGATAACAAGTTTCCACAAACTCGAAATAGTATTCTACCAAGAGTATTAGAATTTCTTAACGCTAGAAGAAATACAAAGTTTTACGGTGTTCTAGTTTTACCCCTACATCAAGATGAAAAATTGGATAGAGTATACGCTCTTCTCAGTCGTTTTAAAAGTAAATTTGTAGCCTTAAAAAGAAAGGGTTTCAATGATGCCTGGATAGCACCATGTGGGGGAAATATTTGGAATAGGGTGACCACATGTTGGAACCCTTTTCAGCAGACCGAGCCAAATGCCAGTAGTTAGATTGGAACATGCGTTATAAACGCGTTAGGGTGACTTAACAGGCGAAAAGGATGGTGGTAGTGTGTTAGAAGCACGAATAGGTGAGTATCCGGTCTGCATTGGATTGGATGTACACAAGAGGTACTCATATGCAGCCATAGTGGATGATTTGGGAGAGATAATAGAAGAAGTAAGAATAGAGAACACCAAACAAAGCTTAGAACAATTTGCAATGAAATACAAAGGAGCTAAAGCAGTAATAGAGGCAACAGGAAATTACAGGTTTATCTACGATGTTCTGGAAAACTACATGGAAGTAAAACTGGCTCATCCCTACAAGACAAGAATAATAGCTGAAGCAAGGATAAAGAACGATTCCCTTGACGCTAAGATGCTTGCTCATCTTTTGAGAGCAAATCTTATAGCAGAAAGTTATGTACCACCCAAAGAAGTGAGGGAATTAAGAGATCTTACAAGATTAAGAAAGGCTTTGATAGAGGACAGAAACAGATTAAAGAATAGAGTACATGCCATCCTTGCTAAAAACGGCATAATAGATTACCCAAATCCTTTCACAAAGAAAGGAAGAGAATTCCTTGAAAATCTTGACCTATCAGAAATAGACAGAGAACTCCTTGAAATCAATCTATCAATCATAGATAAAATAAATGAGAAAATAAAGAGAATAGACGGAATCATTCAGGAAAAGGCTAAAGAGGATAACGATGCCATATTGCTAACAACAATCCCTGGAATAAGCTACTACTCAGCTTTGCTAATCAAAGCAGAAATAGGAGATGCTAACAGATTCCCTAACAAGTTCAAGCTTGTAAGCTACGCAGGCTTATGCCCCTCCATAAAGCAATCAGGAAATAAAGAGATAAAGGGTCACATAACCAAACAGGGATCAAGAATGCTTAGATGGATTCTAATACAGTGTGCAAATGTGGCAATAAGGCATGATGAATATCTCCGCTCCTTCTATCTGAGAATAAAGAGGAGGAGGGGACACAACATAGCTATTGTAGCCACAGCAAGGAAAATGTTAGTCTGCATATATTACATGTTAAAAAGAAAGGAGGTGTATAACCCAAGGTAAGGTTTATTTATCAACCCCAACCATAACCCGCTGTAAGGGTTCCAACATAGGTGTCCTAAAATATTGTTGTTTTAATTATGTCGCTTAAATGCTTTTATCTTCTCTAACCTCAACCTCAAAGGCGGATGTGTTTCTGGCAACGGCTGATTTAAGACGGTTTGCGGATGCATATATTTGAACACCCTCCGGATTATAGCCTTCAAAACTTGGAAATATGAAAGTTTGTCCAGTTCAAATAAATCTGAGAACTCAATTGCAGAAATTACATTCTCGCAACCTTTCAAACTGTTGTAAATGTGGAGTTTTATAAGGGCCTGAGCTTTTGGTTTGAATCCTACCATTTCAACAGCGTAACTGTCTGCTTCATGCTCATTAACCCAGCTTGAAATCATGAACACAACGGCATACATTGGTAGGAATGAAAGAAAAGCTATAGAAAAAATTAGTTTGTTCAGCCAATCGTAGTTTGATAACCAGACTAAAACAAACATCGTCAGTATCAATGAAACTGATAGAAGCCATAAAGAGCAGGTAAGTCGAGTCATTATATCCCAGAGTTTTACCTTCGAATGTCCGACTTCGTGGTAAAAGATTGCTCTTCTTTCCTCCTCGGACAATATATCGTAAAGACTTTTCGTAATTTTGATTTTCCTCCCCTTATAACATGCGTTGTAGATTCTGCCTTTTCTCTCACGGCAGATGAAAATAGGAATGTTTTCAATCTCTCCTAACTTTTCTTCTGGTTTTTCACACTCGAATCTCGGATAACTCCCAACAAAGAGCAGAAATATGGTTATTAGCACAAAAGAAGATAACGCATTCCAGATAGGATTTGATATAATCGGGACATAGAAAATTAAGAACAAAGAGATTAGAATTGGAATAATAAGAGAGAGCTGTGCTACAACCCTCCAAGACCCTCCTCTTTGGAGATACCCATAGTATACTGCAGAAATGGAGATTGATATTAGTAGAGATATAGTTATGGCTTGAAAAAGGAGTTTGACGTTCTCCAGTTCAATTTCCATGATTCTATCTATACTAAACCACCAAATAATAATTTTTCGAGTAAGAACAAAAGATATTAACTTTCACCCTAATAAAAACACATGGGATTAAACCAAAAACTCTCGAAAATCATCGAAACCATCAAAGCCCACCCAAGTGTTATTGCAATCTACCTCTTTGGTTCTCACGCCAAAGGAGAGGCAACTCCTCTATCAGATATTGACATTGCGGTTATAATGGAAAATCCCACTCCCGAAAGTGAGGCAGAAATCGGGAGCTTGGCATCACCACAAATCGATGTAGTCCTTTTTCACCGCCTGCCGTTGCACATAAAACATGAAGTTTTCAAATACGGTAGGGAAATCTTCGTCAGGGATGAGGAAAAGCTACTGGAGATCAAACTCGAAGTCATGAGAGAGTACCTCGACACAGCTCGAATGTACAGGCAAATCTCTTCAGAGGTGCTTGGATGAGGCTTGCAGAGTACATACTGCGTTTCGAGAGGCATCTAAAAGGTGCGTTGAACCTCAAATCCAAAGATGTTAAAGACTACTTTGTTTACAACACTCTGGCAATGGAGTGCTTTCAGGCTGCCAACGCCCTCATAGATTTAGCCCAGTACATCGTTGCGAAGAAGAAACTGGGATTTCCCTCAACCTACAGGGAGCTTTTTGAGGTCCTTGAAAGTGAGGGATACATAAGTGAAGATGAACTCAAAACCTTCAAACGCCTGATATTTCTCCGAAACCTTATAGCTCATGAGTACTACAGAATATCTGAGAGTGAGCTGCTCGAAATGGTGAACCTGCTTGAGAAATGCTCCGGTTTTGTTAGCAGAATAAAGGCGGAGGCTGGTAAAATATGAACGTAATCCGAATTCCGAACGTCTTCATGGCTTCAGCAACCGAGTTGCCGTTTCCAGACAACTACTTCGATGCAGTTTTCACAGACCCGCCATACTACGACAACGTTCCCTATTCATATCTTTCAGACTTCTTCTATGTGTGGCTGAAAAGGGCTGTAGGCGACCTATACCCAGAACTTTTCTCCACACCTTTAACACCCAAATCGAAAGAAATCGTAGCATACACAAACAACAGAAGCTGGGAGGAGGCAAAAGAGTACTTCGAGAACATGCTCAGCCAATCCTTTAAGGAAATACACCGCATTCTTAAACCGAACGGCATCGCTGTAATCGTTTACGCCCACAAAACCACATCAGGCTGGGAGACACTAATCAACTCTTTACTTGATTCAGGGTTGGTAATTACTGCATCATGGCCCATTAATACCGAAATGAAAGCCCGTTTAAGGGCGAAGGAATCTGCTGCTCTTGCATCTTCAATCTACATTGTAGCAAGGAAAATGGAAAGAGAACCAACTGGCTGGTTCAACGAAGTGAAAGAAGAGCTCAAAAAACACCTCAACAAAAAACTCGACCGCTTGTGGAAAGAAGGAGTAAGTGGAGCAGACTTCTTTATATCAGCAATAGGCTCAGCCATAGAAGTTTTTGGTAAATACGAGAAAGTTATGGATTACGAGGGCAACGTGATCAGAGCGGACAAACTCCTCGAATACGTGAGAGAGCTTGTTACTGATTATGCGGTCAGACAAATCCTCCACAACGGCATAGCTGGGAGTTATCACCCTTAGCAAGATTCTATCTCCTCTATCGCTGGAGCTATCAAACTGCCAAAGTCCACTTCGATGAAGCCCGCAAGCTGGCTCAGAGCGTTGGTGTTGACCTCGAAAAAGTCTGGAACAGGAGTTTTGTTGTAAAAGATAAGGAATACATCTACCTTCTTGGCCCTCACGAGAGGAATTTAAAGGAGCTTGAGAATGCAAAAGAGCTTGTGGATGTTCTGCATAAAGTTTTGCTGCTCTGGGAGAAGGGCAAGAGGGATGAAATCACTGAAACTCTTCAAGAGACTGGATGGCTCAAAGATTCTTTCTTCAGATTCGCTCAGGCTGTTTCCGAATGCTTACCTAACGACAGCAAAGAAAAGAAACTGCTCGATGGATTTTTGACGGGTAAGGAGAGGATAATAAGTGAGGCTAAGGCTAAGGATGCGAAGTTGACGGATTTCTTGGAATAGAGTTTGAAGCAATTCATGAAGTTGTCAAAAACTATTTTAACTTTTATTTCTACATAAAAGCGGAGGAATGAACATGAAGCCGTTCCATCTTGTTGCAATCCCTCATAAAGATATCCTTGAAGGCAGACTTACAATGGATGTTTTTGCAGCAGATCTCTGGGAGGTTTACAAAGGCAGAGCAGTTGAGGATTATCAGAATCCTGATGTTTTCTTCAATAAAACGTATCTGACTGCTGGGTTGAAGAATCTGCTAAAAATTGCTGCAACAAGGTTAAAAGGAGAAGGAGGAGATCCAGTAATTCAGATTCAAACTCCTTTTGGAGGAGGTAAAACTCACTCCTTAATTGCTTTATATCATGCTTTCACCAACCCTGACTCTGTAAAACCGTACTTTGAAGATGCGTTGAAAGCCAACGTTATAGTTATTGTTGGTACAGCAATCAGCCCAAGAGAAGAAAATGGCAAAATCACTGGAACACTCTGGGGAGAAATAGAAAAGCAGCTCGAAGGAGAAATAAAGGAGCTCGATCAGCCAATAGCTCCTGGGAGGGAGAATTTAAGAAAAGTTCTCGAAAAACATCAGCCAGTCCTCATCCTGATGGATGAAGTTCTTGAGTATGTTGCAAAGGCTGCAGGAATTAAAACTGGTTATAAAGAGCTTAAAGTTGGAGACACAAATCTGGCAGCTCAGACGATTGCATTCATGCAGGAATTAACTGAGGCAGTAAAATCACTCGATAAAGCACTGCTCGTTGTTACGTTGCCAGCAAGCGTTATGGAGTATCCTGATGAAGAGAAAGCTGAAGCTCTACTTTCCAAGCTACAGAAGGTGGCTGGGAGAGTTGAGAAAATATACGCTCCTGTTAGTGGTGATGAAATCTATGAAGTGATAAGAAGGAGGCTATTCTCAAATGTCGATGAAATCGCAGCCAAGGAAATAGTCAACGAATTCATAGAGTACTACGAGAGAGAGGGAATAGTGATAGACAAAGCAGAATACAGAGAGAAGATGCTCCGAAGCTACCCATTCCATCCTGAAGTCATTGACCTCTTTCACAGACGGTGGGGTAGCCTTCCGACATTTCAGAGAACGAGAGGAATTCTGAGAATTTTATCCCTTGCCGTTTACAAACTCAAGGATTCCTCAATCCCGCTCATTCGCCCATGTGATTTTGATTTGAGCTTTGATGAGCTGTCAGAAGAGCTGATTAAACACATCGGCAGAGAATACGAGAGTGTTCTCAGAGCGGACATAACAGCAAAGGATGCAAACTCAAAGAAGGTGGATAGAAGTCTTGGAAGCACTTATCAGGGACTAAAGCTTGCAACAAAGCTTGCATCTGCTATATTTCTATACTCATTCTCTGGCGGTGAGAGAGGTGTAACTTTGGGTGAGCTGAAGCTTTCATGCGCTGATGTTAACATTCCCTCAAGCGTTATCACAGAGGTTGTGGATAGCCTCTCAACTTCCCTCTACTATTTATGGAAAGAGGATGGAAGATACGTTTTCAAGAGTCAGCCGAACCTGAACAAGCTCGTAATTTCAAAAATGTCTGAAATTGAAGAACCTGAACTCAGAGAGCAAATCAAAGCATTGTTGCAGAAATATGCAGGAAAGAGTTTGCCTGTATACATATGGCCGAAAAACTCAAAAGATATTCCCGATACTGAGGGATTCAAGCTTGTTATACTACCTACCAACGACAGAGAGCTTATCACCGACATACTAAACAATTATGGAGAAAATCCAAGAGTAAACAAGAATACAGTTTTCTTCCTCGCTCCACTGGAGTCGGAAAGATACGCTTTCGAAAGCTGGTTGAGAAGAAAATTAGCATGGGAAAGCATATCAAAGGATAAATCGCTCAACCTAACTCCAGCCCAGAAAAAAGAGGTTGATAAGAACGTAAAAGAAATGGAAAAAGAAGAAAGGGACAATTTAAGAAAATTCTACCGATTGGTGTTCATTCCTGCAAAAGAGCTTAAGGAAATCGATCTGGGCATTCCTATGTTTGGAGATAAAAGACCTCTTAGCAGCGAGATTCTTGAGAGGTTGAAGGCTGACGGAGAAATAGTAGAGAAACTCTCACCCTTCTTAATTTTAGAAAAATATCTTGGGAGTAAAGATTACCTTAAGCTAGAACAACTTTACAAAACTCTGCTATCAACACCTGGAGAACCGAGGATTTCCAGAGATAGCTTCATCAAATCGATAAAGGATGGAGTTAAGGATGAATATTTTGGATTTGGGCTAGTTAGGAATGGTGAGGTGGAATGTGTTAAAATCGGAGAGGTTCCAGAAGTAACCTTACAGGACTACGAAGCAATCATAAGGAAGGAACTCTGTATAAAAGAGGAAGAAGGGAAAGAAGAAGCTGGTACATCGCTGGGTGGAGATAGAACGACAGATACAGAACCTATAGGTACAACTCCCCCATCACTCATTGAACCAGAACCGCCAAAAGTTGCTCAGCCTTCATACAAGGGAATAACCCTGAGTGTCAAACTTCCAAAAGGCAAGTTTTATGAGTTTTACAAGGGCGTTCTCAGCTTCCTTGAGAATTCCTTTGACGAAACCGATATTGAAATAAAAATCACTGCAAGGAAAGGTCGAATTGCAAAGTCAGATTACGAGGATAAGGTTAAGGAAACACTTGCACAGATAAATGCCCAAATTGTTGAGGAAAACACGGAGGAGTGATGAAGCATGGCCTACTGGCTCTGCATAACCAACGAAGATAACTGGGAAGTTATAAAGCAGAAAAATATTTGGGGTGTTCAGGAAAAGCATCGAAATACAATTGCAAAGGTTAAGCCTGGAGACAAGTGTTTGATTTATGTTATGTCCACGAAGAAAGATGATGAGGTTATCCCACCGAGAATAATGGCTGTCTACGAAGTAGCATCAGAAGTTTTCAAAGATTCCTCAAGAATCTTCAAACCGCCTGCAAGAAACAGGAATGAAACGTTTCCGCTTAGAATTAAATTGAAGCCAATCAAGATATTTGAAAAACCAATTGACTTCAAGTCTCTCATCCCAAAGCTGAAGTTCATCGCAAACAAAAAGAAGTGGACTGGGCACATACAGGGAAAGGCGATGAGAGAGATTCCTGAGGAAGATTACAGGTTGATAGTTGGAAGGTGATGATAAGCAGGAATATTCTACTCCTGATCTTAGCTTTAATCCTCGCTGGTTGTGTCCAGATAGATGAAAAATTCAACACTAAATTTGTTGAGGAAAGCAAACAATATGCATCTTTTTTGATGAGCAAAAAAAGAGGAGTTGATTAAAAGGGCGGAAGAGATTGGCTTTAATAAAGACATTATCGTCGAGCTTTACAACGAATGCAAAAATCCTACAAACCAGAGTGTTTTAAAACTGCTGATATTCCATTTTGATGCTCTTATGCAAGAAAAATCTATTAGCCAAGCACACAAAGATATTGCCAATAGCTTAGCTGATGAAATAAAGGAAATTGGACCTATAAACGAAGCTTTTTTTGAGGATTATAACATCTTCAACAGACAGACATACCGGTTAAACCATGTTATAAGAACTCTAAATCAGGAATTTGGCACAAAAATACCTGAAATAGACACTTCAGAAGAGCACTACAGGAAAATTAGAAATGTTTTAGGCTATACAACACTAATTGATTCATACAACGAATTGTATAAGTCTGCTGGAAAACTGCCAAGCAATAGGGATGAAGATTACTGGAAATTTTACATGAACTTCTTCTTGTTCATGGCTGATTTTTATTTCTTGGAGGAGAAAGTAGCGTATAAAACTGCATTTGTAACAACTGGTAAAATTGCAGCAACACTAGGCCTAGCAAAAACTCAGGCAGTTCTCGGCCCTAAAGGATATGGTTTACTCCTTAGTGAAATCCACTGGATGTTGAGAGGGGAGATAAATGAGGGCTGGGATGGGTTGTTGGATGCTCTCAGGAATAATTCTTTGATGATCTTCTACCTACGAGAGCTTAAAATTAATAAAGGAAAAAAGCTGTAGTAAAATCAATGGTTGATAAAATAGTCGAAGAATTTGCACAAAAACTCAGGGAAAAATTTGGAGATAAAGTTGAGCAGGTTATTCTTTTCGGCTCGTATGCGAGAGATGAGTTTGGAGAAGAGAGCGATCTGGATGTACTGGTAATTGGCAATGTCAAACTTGATGAAGTTTTAGATGTTTCCTACCCTCTTTCACTCAAATATGCTGTATACATCTCACCCATAGTTATGGACAGAGATTACTTCGAGATGCTGAAAGCTGAAGGTACGGGTTTTGTGAAGAACGTTTTGCGAGAGGGAGTTACAATCTATGCCAGAGCATGAAAAATACATGGAAAGAGCTTATGATGCTCTCGAATCGGCAAAAATTCTGTTTGAGAGCGGAAAATACAATGCATCGATAAGCCAGGCTTACTATTCAATGTTTTACGCATCAAAAGCTCTTCTCAGCGTTAAGGGGATTTATCCAAGAACGCATAGAGGGGTGGTTTCGGAGCTTGGATTAAAATTTGTGAACGAGGGCTTTATTGAGGAGATTTACGGTAGAATTCTTGCAAAAAGTATGCAGATGAGGGAAAGAGTTGATTACGACGCTTACTACAAAGCCAGCAGAGAGGAAGCTGAAGAGATAATAAGAGAGGCTGAGGTATTTATTGAGAGAATCGCAAGGGCTTTGAGTAAGATTCTCGATAAGGGTTAGGTTGGATGTAGGATCGCTAATAGGTTTTTTAATGAGGCTTTACAAAATTCAGAACTTCTGCATGCATCCCTTGAATCCCAATTGCTGAGGTAGCCTTCCCAAAGCCATTGATATTGTTGTAGCTGATATCTTCTTTAGTTTTGCTCAAAAAACTTGTTTGCTCCCTTCAACCTCTGAGCTGTATAAGCATCAAGCTCCTTTAGTATATCTCAGCTCAGATCCATAAGACTGTTTGGCGAAGACCGTTTTTGTTACGTGTCTATTATACCTCCATTAGATATTTGTTGTATTTCCACAATATTTGAAAAAGACTGCTCTCCTTCCTTCTGCGTGCGGCTGAAGACCGCATAGTCCCCGGTTCAAATCCGGGTCCGGGCACATTTTCCTTAAAATTGTTCTTTATGGGGTTTTTTCAGCTTTTACATGGTTTGGAGAATTCTTTACAGGCTCTAAAAAGCCATCTCTGAAGTTTTCTTTTAGAAATATACAATTGCTCCTTAAAATTTTGATGTGTAAATCAACCCTTCTCTGGCAGTTTTTCCATGGAATCTATTTTATAGAGTTGATTCAGAATGTGTTCCAACTTGTTCCAAGTGGAACATAAGGAGCAAGATGTATATATAACCCATAGTAACAAAAAACGGAGAAGATTCGGCTCTCACTTGGCGTGAATCTTAACTTCCTCAATCAAACGGAGAGAAACTCCTCCTCAATAGCCAGAACAAGAAACACTTGGATCCAGAGATTACTTTGACTGCCCTTTCTACGAGGTTGGCTGAGATGTGGATTTGGTAAGGGGCTTAACAAATACTGATGCCTCAGACATCCGAGATTCAGGCATTTCGAAGTTTGTATTTTTTGGGATCTACAATTTAAGATATCCCAGTTCCACAACCTTCTTTAAAACAGCTTTGACCTCATCTTCAACACTCATTTTGTCAGTATCCAGAGTCAGTTCTGGGTTATCTGGTTCCTCGTATTCTCCATCAAAACCCGTCAGACCCTCAATTTCCCCATTCAAAGCTCTCCTGTACAAACCTTTTGGATCTCGTTTAATTCTAACCTCCAGAGAACATCTCAAGTAGACTTCAACAAATCTCCCGATCTCTCTTCTCGCATACTTTCTCCATTCCCTATAGGGTGCTATTACCGAGACAATTGTTATGACCCCGTTTTTTGCCAGCATTTTGGCCATCTCTGTAACTACTTTGTTGTGCATCTCTCGTTCCTCTTTACTGAAGCCCAAATCCGGATAAAGCTTGCTTCTAATTCCATCACCATCCAAAACTTCCACTCTATAACCCATAGACTGAAGTCTTTCAGCTAAGGCTTTAGCCAGAGTGGTTTTCCCTGCACCACTTGGACCGGTAAGCCATACCACGAACATGCCTAATTAAATATTGTGGCCATTATAAAGAACTTTTCCCTTCAGGTTGGCCTTTAGATCAAACAAAGATAAAATGGTTGGTGCAAAGTCGTAGATCGTCGCATCGATTGTTTTGCTTCCGTCCATGTCTGGTGTATGCAGTGCAAAAACACCGTATTCTGAATGTACTGCATCATCAGGCCCGGTATCGTTCTCCAGCAAATAGTTACTCTCCCAGCCAAGAGTTCCGGCAGCGCGCCAGTATAGGTCGTCAAAGTAGACCATCATGTCCGGCTTGTCACCCTTGGCAATAGGATAGATTTCTTCCGGGTAGAAAACCTTAGTGTCCCACTTCTCTCCATTTGGGCCCCTAACAGACTTTATAGTCTCGGCAATCTCGTCTCTAACCTTATCGTACTCTGACATCCTAATAACTCCGTTGGGATCTCTCCCTTTAACGTTGAGAAAGACCCTAGCGTAATAGCCACCCCAGGCCCACGCAACAGTTTTGCTCCAGTCTATGTCTATCTGCTCGAATCTGATGACTTTGCCCTTATTGTAGCTAGCTTTAAGCAAGCCCTCTTCCACCAACCACTGATTTACTGCGAAGCAACCTTTCATTTTCTTTATACCGTGATCCGATGCGATTATTACAGCAGTGTCGTCGTCCAGCAGCTTCAGTGTTTTTCCGATTTCCTTGTCAAGGAGCTTGTAGTAGTCCGGAATGGTGTCTTTGTAAGGACTGTTCGGTTCGTGGAGGTGATGAGTTTCGTCGAAGTACTTCCAGAACGCGTGGTGAACCCTGTCCAAACCGATCTCCACGAACCAGAAGAAGTCCCAGTCCTTTGTTTCAACAAGGTGCCTGACGAGTTCGAACCTCTTTTCCGTCATCTCCCAGATCTGCTCCTTAACCTCGTCTCTGTTTTCTTTTCTAAATACTACATCAAAGATGTAGTTTCCGACCACCTTCTCAATTTCGGATTTGAGCTCTGGCGGGTGGGTGTAGTTTACCGAGGAGTCTGGTGTGATGAAACAGCCGATCATCCAGCCGTTTATCTTCTTGGGTGGGTAGGAAGGGGGAACACCTAAGACGACTGATTTATAACCTTTCTCTCCTAAGTAGTCCCATACAGCCTTTTCCCTCACCATTAGGCTGTGCGCAATCCAGATGTCTTTGTAGCTGTTTCCCTTCCTATGTCTGAAGCCGTACAGGCCGAGCTCTCCCGGAGTCTTTCCGGTAGCCATGCACATCCAGGCGGGGATTGTGATGGCGGGTATGCTGCTTCTCATCGGGCCGTAAATCGATTTACTTAAGAGCCTTCTCAGGTTTGGCAGGTCGTCGATGAACTTGTTAAAAAGAAGTTCTGGTGGTGCGGAATCCAAGCCGATAACGAAAGCCTTCATGTTCAGTCCAGATACCCTAGCGCTCTCAGCCTTTCCTTGACCTTCTCCTCCTCTTCTTCGGTGAAGACATTCTCTTCCTCTTCTTCAAGGCTTGCTAAAACTTCCTGTAAGACGTAGGTGACGTATTCGTCGACCGATTTGAATTCTGTGTCCTTTATTCTCTCTTGAATCTTCTCGTAGATGTGTTCGGGAATTTTTACTGTTCTTTCGGGCATGTTTTAAATGAGGGGTTTGAATGTTTTTAAGTTTTGGGTTTAGATTTAGATAACTATGGTCTTGAGCAAAACTATTTATACTAAAACAAACAACAAAATACATGGGTAGAAAGCGAGTTTATGAAGTTGTAAGAC
>NZ_JACDNT010000018.1 GCF_017656475.1 Archaeoglobus sp. | reverse complement strand
TTTAGTGTTATGTTTTAGATTTATAGGTTTTGGTAATGTGGACATGCCCTACTCACCGAACCACTTATTATAAATCTCGTCGTAAGTTCCGTCTTCCTTGATTTCTTTAAGAACTTCGTTGATTTTTTCAAGTAGAGCTGGATTGTCCTTGTTCACGGCAATTCCGTAGTACTCAGGTGCAAACTCATCAGACTCGACAACACGGTAAATTCCAGGGTTTTCCTTGGCAGCGATATAAGCTACGAAGTTGTCGATGATTGCCGCATCTGCATCCCCCTTCTGAACTGCCATCAGAGCTTCAGGGGTACCTTCAAACCTCTTGATTTCAAGCTGAATCCCCTTCTCATCTTTCAGCCTCTGAGCGGCGAAGTCCCCAGTAGTTCCCTGCTGTACCGCAACAACTTTGCCATTCAAGTCATCTACATCGTTAATTTCTGTCACATCGGCCCTTGTAATGATTACCTGCCTTGCCTCAAAGTACGGGTCGCTGAAGTCCACCTGTTTCGCCCTCTCTTCCGTAATTGTCATCGCAGAGCAGATAACATCGTATTTGTGAGACAGTAATCCCGGAATGATGCCATCCCATGCAGTGTTCACGAACTTGGCCTCAAGACCCATCCTTTTCGCAATCTCCTTCATGAGGTCGATGTCAAAACCCGTGTACTCTCCCGTCTTTTCGTCAGTAAATTCAAAGGGCGGGTAGGCGATGTCACTCCCCACTGTGAGGTAGCCCGGCTCTACAAGCTTGATTTGAGTTTGTTCTTCTTTTTGCTCTGTCTGCTGAGCGCAACCAAGCAGAAGCAGCGCAGCCAGCACAACCAGCATCGGAACAGCCTTTTTCATGCTGAGTTGCAATTTTTAAAACTTAAAAAATTTTCGATAAATAAAGTCTAAACTTCACGGATTTGGAAAGACTTAAATACATACTGGCGAACAGCCTTTAATGCACAATGTAGCCAAAGTCGAAAAGGTGTATGGATTCTATTTTGGGTTTAGCTTTGGCTATTGGTTTAGCTTTTAATTAGCGGGAGGTGCTCTGCAATGGCTGCGTGTTTGTGTATGGGTTTATGCTCGAAAAATATAAGAGGTGTTTTATATGTTAGGTAAAAAAAGAAGAATATCAAGAATAGTAAAAAATGGAAGGTCTGTAATACTTCCAATGGACCACGGAATCACCAAACCAGAAAAAGGGATAGAAAACGTGGACAGAGTGGTTAAAGAGGTGCAAGAGTACATCGATGCGGTGGTTGTACACAAGGGTGTGGCAAAGCATTCCGCAGTTCTTGCGGAAATGGATGCTGCCCTCATAATCCACCTCAGCGCATCAACTGCGCATGCCAAAGACCCGAACGATAAGAGGATCGTCACGAGTGTTGAAAAGGCAATTGCACTTGGGGCTGATGCTGTAAGCGTTCACATCAACGTTGGCAGCAAGACGGAAGCTGACCAGATAGAAAAGGTAGGAATGATCTCCGAAACCTGCGACGACTACGGAATCCCTCTACTGGCCATGATGTACCCGCGAGGAAGCATAGAGGTTAACACCGAGACTGTAAGGCATGCCGCGAGAATTGGCTACGAGCTCGGTGCGGACATTCTGAAGGTACCATACGTTCAGAGATTCGAGGAAGTTGTAAACGTCTGCGATATTCCCGTTGTTGTGGCCGGAGGGAGCAAGGGAAGCGAGGAGGAGTTCTTAAGGAGAGTTCACGACGCTTTGACAAGAGGCGCATCTGGAGTGGCTGCGGGGAGAAATGTATTTAACAGCGACCAACCAGTGAGAATTGCCAAAACATTGCACATGCTTGTCCATGGCAATGCACCTTTAGAGGAAGTGGTGAAATATGAAAGAAGTATGGTTGTTGGCTGAAGGCGAAAGCTGGGACGAAGTAAAGGAGATGCTGAAGGACGCCATAGAGATAGGATTTGACGGAGCCTTTGTAAAAAAAGAGTTCAAAGAAAGAGCAGAGAAGCTCGGAAGGATAAAAATAATACCGATTGAGGATGCTGTTATAAAAATTTCATCGGCAGAAGACCAGGAAAAAGCGCTGCAAAAGGACGTCGTGGTTCTGAAGTTTGAGGACTGGAAGGTTATACCGCTTGAGAACATCATCGCCATGAAGAAGAGTGGAAAGGTCATAACTGCCGTTGAATTAATCGAAGATGCAAAGCTAGCGCTTACAACTCTCGAAAAGGGTGCTGACGGAATAGCTGTAAGCGGAGACAGAGAGACCTTACGAAAGTTCTACGAGGTGGTCAAAGAAGAGGGGGAGAGGCTCGAACTTGTAAAGGCGAGAGTGAAGGAGATCAGGCCGCTCGGGGTTGGCGAGAGGGTTTGTATTGACACCGTTACGCTCATGACTCCCGGAGAGGGTGTGCTTGTCGGAAATCAAGCTTCATTCATGTTTCTTGTTGCAAGCGAGAGTGAGGAGAGTGAATACGTCGCTTCAAGGCCTTTCAGAGTTAACGCCGGCAGCGTTAATGCTTACCTAAAGGTGGGGGATAAGACAAGGTACCTTGCCGAACTCAAGGCTGGAGATGAAGTAGAGGTCGTAAAATTCGACGGTAGTGTCAGAAAAAGCTACGTTGGAAGGGTTAAAATAGAGAGAAGGCCCCTGATTCTGGTAACAGCCGAGTTTGACGGAGTTGAGGGGAGCGTGATATTGCAGAATGCAGAGACGATCAAACTAATTGCACCAGACGGAAAGCATGTTTCCGTTGCCGAGCTGAAGCCGGGAGACGAAGTTCTGGTCTGGCTTGGGAAGAAGGCAAGGCACTTTGGAGTCGAAGTGGACGAATTCATCGTGGAAAGGTAGGCATGAAGCTCGTTGCAACTGTTTCAAGTCTTGAAGAGCTCAATCTTGCCCAAAATACGGATGTTGTTGAGCTCAGACTCGACCTATTCGATTTTAGAGATGTTAAAGTTGACAAGGAAAAAATTCTGACGTGCAGGAGGGTTTCAGATGGCGGAAAGTTTGAGGGTGAGGAGAGTAAGAGGCTTGAGTGGATTAGGGAGGCTTTTGATGCACTCAACCCCGAATATATCGATCTGGAAAACGACCTTCCAGACTCTGCATTCGATTTCAACTGTCAGATAATTGAATCCTACCACAATTTCAAGGAGACACCTGACTATAATGAGCTGAGGAGCATTGTTGAGGGCAGAAGAGGAGATATTGTCAAAATCGCGACCATGGGGAGAAGCAAGAAAGATGTGGAGAAGATCGTAAGGATTCTTGTAAACTACGACGATGTTGTCGCTTTCCTCATGGGGAAGGAGTTCAGCTTTACCCGCATCTTTGCCGCCTACCTTGGCTCTCCATTCGTTTACTGTTATGTAGGAAGTCCCAAGGCTCCAGGGCAGCTAAGCCTGGCTGATGCAAGAGAGATAGTCAGCAGGCTGGGGTGATTGTATGAAAATACTGATTTACGGCGTTGGAAACATGGGAAAGCTCTTCAGAGATCTCTTCTACGGCAGAGGATACTACGTCAGAGGATACGACATAGACCAGATGAAGAAGGACACAAACAGCATTTCTGGCTTCGACGTCATATTCGTCTGCACTCCGATGTACGCGCTTGAAGAGGCTTTAGAGCACATAAAGAGAGAGGCTAAGAAGGACGCGTTGCTTGTGGACATTTCATCGGTAAAGAGTGTTTCGGTTCCTCTTTTCGAGAAGTCCGGATTCGATTTCCTCAGCATTCACCCGATGCTTGGTGGTGACAGCGAGCTTGCTCTTTCAAACGTCATAGTTGTCCGGGAATCCGGAAGAGATGAGGAGAAAGTAATTCTGAACGAGCTGAGGAGATGCGGGGCTGTTCTAAGCAGACTTGACGTTGAGGAGCATGACAGAAAGATGGCAGAGATTCAGGGGATTGCGCACTTCATCCTCGTCTCGATGGCTGATTATTTAAGATACGACAAAGAGGAGCTGAAATACGCCTCTCCGATTTTCACTGTGCTCTACAAGCTTGCAAGCAGGATTATAAACCAGAACTGGGAGATGTACTACCAGATTCAGAAGAATGCTGAAGAGATGAGAAGGGATTACCTCGAAAGAGCAATGGAGCTCCACGAGAAGATGAAAGACAGGGAGAGCTTCAGAAGAGTCTTTGAAGAGTTGAGAAAGATTTACACCGACTACGAGTCGAGCACGATTATCCTTGAGTCCTACAAAGCCACAAAAAAGGCCGAGAGTATAGACGAGCTTCGGGGACTTATAAAATCCATTGACTCTTTGATTTTGAGGCTGATTGAGAGGAGAATTGACGCTGCAAGACAGATTGCGAGGATAAAGATTGATATGGGAGAGCCTATAGAGGTCAGAGACGTTGAGGAGGAGAAGCTGTGGGAGGTTGTTTCAAAAACAAATCTTAATCCCGTGAAGCTGAAGGAGGTTTTTGAGGGAATAATGAGCCTAGCAAAGGAGGAGGAGTACAAGGTTGCTGGGGTGAAGTACACAATTGCCGTTCTCGGCCCGCAAGGGAGTTTCAGCGAGGAAATGGCGTTAAAGCTTGTCGGCTCGCGAGTGCCATTGCGTTACTGCTCCACGACGGATGAGATAGTTAAGCTGGTCGAAAGTGGAGAGGTTGACTACGGTCTGGTGCCGATTGAGAACTCTGTAAACGGTACAGTTCTGCCGGTCCTCGACGCATTGATGAACCACGACGTTGAGGTTTTCGGAGAGGCGAGGCTTGAGGTCATTCACTGCCTCGCTGCAAGGAGGAAAATAGAGTTGAAAGAAATAAAGACCATTTACTCTCACCCACAGGCAGTTGCACAGTGCATGGGCTTCATAAACAACTACCTCCCCTCTGTTGTGATAAGGTACACCACCTCAACCAGCGATGCAGCCAGGATGCTCGACGACTATTCTGCAGCAATAATGTCGGAGAACGCAGCAAGGTTTTACAGGTTGCACGTGCTCAGAAAGGGGATACAGGATTTGAAGGGCAGAAACATAACGAGGTTTTACCTGATAAGAAAGAGGACTGGAAAAAGCGAAGGAAACGTAACATCACTCTTCTTCGGAGTTGAAGATAGGCCAGGGGCGCTTAAGGATGTGCTTGATGTCTTCCACAGGAAAGGATTCAATTTAAGAAAGCTTGAGTCGAGGCCAGCCGGAACAGGGCTTGGAGACTATGTCTTCTTCGTGGAGGTGGAAGCTCCGCTGAAAGAGGATGACTTACGAGACCTGAAGCAGGTTACGGCCTTCTACAAAGTGGTTGGCGTTTTTGACGAGGTTAAGAGGCTGGATGCCTTCTGATTTTTACCATTTCTCGAAATGCGTCAGCATGCTAACCGGATACCTGTTTCTCGGAGCTGGATTTTCCGCTGGATGGCCAATTGGTATTATTGCCATCGGCCTGACGTGTTCGGGCAGCTCAAGTATCTCCGAAACCTGCTCCTCATCAAATGCTCCCACCCAAACTGCTCCCAGATTTAGCGCCGTCACAGCGAGAAGGATGTTCTCAATCGCTGCAGTAGCGTCCTGCTCAGCGTAGAGTCTCCCTCTCTCACCGTAAACCCTCATACTTCTCGGATAGTTGGCACACACAACAACCACAACAGGAGCCTCGGCGATGAACATCTGCTTCAAAGCGGCCATAGCGAGCTTTTTCTTCGTCTGTTCATTCCTCACAACAACAAAATCTCTTGCCTGCAGATTTCCAGCCGAGGGCGCGGCATTTCCAGCCTCCAAAATCTTCATTAAAGTATCATCGTCAATGTCATCAGGCTTAAACTTCCTGATTGATACTCTTCTGAACAGCAAATCCAAGCATTCCATAGCCTCATTTTTCCTCACTGCTTATTTGATTTTACCCACCTTTCCTTAATTTCATGGTAAAGACCTTCGGGCATGAGTATTCCAACTGCAATCAGTATCGCATACAGCACAATCTCGTCGTTTATGGGGAGGGAGAATGTGCGGATGATGTCGCCAAGCCACCAGTTCTTTGCGAGGTAAATCACCATCGCCCCAATCAAAGGTCCGTAAAGCGTTCCCAAACCTCCAAGAACGGCTGAGAGGATTATCAAAAGCATCAGAGGTACTCCGTAGAGCTCAGGGCTTACAGTAAAGCGGTAGTTCACAACCATCGCCCCCGCAATTCCCGCAAAGAAGGAGGTCAGCACGAAGGCCAAGACCTTGTATCTGGTTGTGTTTATTCCGAGGCTTTCAGCGAGTTCCTCGCTGTCTCTCACAGCCATGAACCTTAACCCGATTCTGCTGTCCACAATTTTTTTCATTAAAATGAAGGATACAACTAAAACGACCAGACTGAAGTAGTACTTTTCAAGTGT
Organism: Archaeoglobus sp.; assembly: GCF_017656475.1. Classification (GTDB taxonomy): domain Archaea; phylum Halobacteriota; class Archaeoglobi; order Archaeoglobales; family Archaeoglobaceae; genus Archaeoglobus. The sequence goes on along the minus strand of NZ_JACDNT010000018.1, from coordinate 33,881 downwards.
CGTTGTGAAAAGAGTGTTTTCTACTGCGAAGCCCTCCTCACCACCAAAAAGCTCCCTCCAGATGAAGACAGTCTGCATGAAAACCAACGGCAAGATGGCCGTAACGAGGGCGAAGTAGTATCCCCTCAGCCTAAGTGTGATGATTCCGATTGCAAGCCCGACTGCCGAAGCGGCTGCTCCTCCCGCAATTATTGATACTGCGGGATGCATAGCGATTCCAGTTCTAAGCGGTGTTTGCAGCAATGCAGCAACATATGCTCCCAGTCCAACAAATGTCGTGTGTCCGAGGTTCACCTGTCCTGTGTAGCCCACCATTAAATCCCAGCTAATGACCATGACCGCAAAGATGTAGGCAAGTCCGAAGATGTAGAGGTATGCCTCTGGAAGAATAAAGGGCATGACTGCAGCCAAAATCAAAGCTGCTCCATTCACCCACCTCATTCTTCCACCCCGAAAAGACCCGTCGGTTTCACAACGAGGATGGCAACGATAGTCAGAAGCATCACGAACTCCGACCACCTCGCCCCGAGGAATGTTATGGTGATTACGAGAATGTATCCGACAATGAAGGATGCAGCAATGCTGCCCCTCAAACTACCCAAACCTCCAAGAATTACGATGGCGAACGCGTAAATCAAAGCCCTCAGAGAAACTTCAGGATTGACGGCAAATATCTGTGCATAGAGTATCCCGGCAAACCCTGCGAGAAGTGATGAGAGAACCATAACAAAGAGGAATATCTTCTCAATGTCGATGCCGACCATCATCGCCGCTCTGCTGTCCTGAGCAGTGGCCATAACCTTTTTTCCAAGATTTGTTTTCGTTATGAAGACCTCAAGTGCTGTCAGACAGATTACTGCGAGGGCTAATGAAAGAAGTCTCATGTGTGTAACCTTCACACCTCCGATTTCAGCAACTCCCTCCACAAAGGGCTCTATTGACACACCTCTGTCGCCGAAAAGGACTAAAAGGACTTGCTGCACCAAGAGGGCAAAGGCGAGCGTCACGATAATGACCATAACTTCCCTATCCCTTACAGGCTTTGTTAGAGCGTAAACTACAACTCCAATAACTGCGGCGAGCATCAAACCTGCCGAGACTGCAAAATACAGACTGTATCCCTCATTAACCAGAGCGTAGGCCAGAAAGGCAGAGCTTACAAACGCCGCTCCGTGGGCAAAGTTCAGTATTCTCGACACTCCAAAAATCAGGGAGAAACCGGAGGCAACAAGCCCCCAGATTCCTCCAACCACAGCACCGAATAAAAATATTTTAATTAGTGTCTCAATCATACCTCCTCAGCCCTGCTACTTCTGAATCCAAGGTGGTAGCTTGAGTTCTCCGTTAGCCACCGATGGTGGGTAGATTATGTACTGCTTCCCATCCTGCCACTGCGAAATCCAGTTTCTGACGTACTCGTCACCCCACATCAGGTCGTGGTTGTCGTAGAACGCTATCGTTCTCGTGAGCTGCACTGGATTAGAGGCGTTGAATCTCACAAGGTACTTCACGAGGATATCTGGGTCAAATGGATCCTTCTCGCCATTCTCAGCGGCCATTTCAACCACCATTTTGTAAAGGTAAACGGCATCGTAGGCACCGTACGCCTGGTGAGATTCCGGATAATGGCCGTACTTTGCCTTGTAAGCCTCGACAAACTCCCTGCACTTCTCAGTTGGTGGTGCCGTCACGAGAGCCCCTCCATCAGCGAGGAAAATCTCGTAGTTGGCCATTCCATTCGTTTTCTCGTAAAGTTCCGCGTCAATGGCAGAGAGGTCGTGTCCTGCAAGCAGCAGGTCTGGCTTTAATGTTGCCCACTGCTTTACGAGGATATCTCCGGTTCCCGAAATCGCCAGAATGGGCATTATGAGGTCTGCATTCAGGTTTTCAGCTTCAAGGATTAGCTGCTCGTATTCAGAGTAACCTCGCGGAATCTTGACGTCCTTGACAATCTCCACACCCATCTCCTCAAGCAGCGGTTTCAGGGCTTCCATGACTGGATCGGTCCAGACGTGCTCGTCTCTGATAACGTAAACCTTCTTTACCTCGTATCCGCTGTCCCTCAAAAACTTCACCATGTCGGCAAGGTCGAGGGCGAATGTTGAGCCGTTGTTTTGCGAGACTCTGAACCAGTACTTGTACTTCTCGTAGTTCTGCTCCACCTTCTGGGCATGAGCCGGAGAGGACGCGTCAGACAGGAATAGGGTTTTGGTCTCGGCCATTGTCTCCATCATCGCCGTCATAACACCGCTCGAAAAGCCTCCGATTATCACATCAGCGTTCTCAACCGTCGCAAGTCTCCTGAACTCAGAAGTTGCTGTGTTGGAGTCAAGTTTCGTGTCACCCACTACAACCTCTACCTTGTGGCCAAGTATCCCTCCCTGCGCGTTTATCTCCTCAACAGCAAGTTTTACAGCCTTCTCTTCAGCCTGCCCTTCCGGCAAAGCCATTGGCCCAATAACTCCTATGACGACCTTTTCCCTCTCAGCCTTTTCCGGCTGTGCACATAGTGCTGTGATAGCAGCGAGCAGTATAAGGACTGTTAGCACAGCTTTAGCATATCTCATGGTTTGAATGGGCAAAGCAAAGTATTTAAACCTTGCCGTAAGGCAATACACTATGCTAAAAGTCAGAAATGTGCATAAGAAGTTCGGAGAGTGCAGAGTGCTTGAGGGTGTGAACCTTGAGATTAACAAGAGCGAGAGGGTGGGCATAATAGGCCCCAACGGTGCAGGAAAGACCACGCTTTTTAACATCATTACAGGCTTTTTGAAGCCGGACAACGGAGAGATAAGGTTCAGAAACAAGGAAATAACTGGATTGAAACCGAGCCAGCTTGCGAAGATGGGTATAGTAAGGACATTCCAGATTGTGAGGGTTTTCAGCAACATGACGGTCGAACAGAACATGCTTACAGTTTCGGACAGCTTGGAATATCTCAGAGACTTCGGTCTGTGGGAGAAAAGGCACGAAATCGCGGCAAATCTATCTTACGGAGAGCTGAGGAAGCTGAGCATCGCCTTAGCTCTGGCTCCAAATCCAAAACTGCTTCTGTTAGACGAGCCCTTCTCAGGCTTGAGCCTGAAAGAGGCGAGGGAGCTTGCAGGGATTATTGAAACAATAAACCACAACGGGCAGTCGATAGCGATAATAGAGCACAGGTTAAAGGACCTGTTCAACGTTGCGGATAAAGTTGTGGTGCTTAACTCAGGCAGAATAATTTTTGAGGGGCATCCTGAAGAGGTTGTCAAGGAGAAGACAGTAGTTGAGGCCTATCTCGGGAAAAGGTATGCCGTTGCTTGAAGTTCACAGCTTAAACGCCTTTTACGGAAAAGCTCAGGTTCTGAGAAATGTGAGCATAGCTGTTAGCGAGGGAGAGGCTGTTGCAGTTCTCGGTCCTAATGGTGCAGGAAAGACGACACTCCTAAACTCAATTTGCGGGTTTGTTAAGGTTGAGGGAAGAATTGTTTTTGGCGGGAAAGATATCACCTCCCTCAAACCCCACGAGAGGATAAGGCTCGGCATCGCGATAAGCCCAGAAGGCAGGAGACTTTTTCCGGAAATGAGTGTTGAGGATAACCTCCTTATTGCCGGAAGCCCTGACAAACTCGACTTCCTTTACTCGCTCTTCCCCAATCTGAGAGAGAAGAGAAAAGAGAAGGCAAAGAACCTGAGCGGGGGAGAGCAGCAGATGATAGCGATTGCCAGAGCCCTCATGCTTGAGCCGAAGCTTCTGCTTCTGGATGAGCCCTCAATGGGCCTCGCTCCCATTGTCGTGGAAAGCATTGCAGAAAGGATAGAAACGATCAAGGACGAGCTGGGGATTTCGATACTCCTCGTGGAGCAGAACACCCAGATGGCCTTCGATGTCGCAGACAGGTTCTACATCCTTGCGAGCGGTCAGATTGTCAGAGAAGGAAGCATTGAGGATATGGAAGAAATAGAGCAGGAGTACTTCGGATAACGGTTTTTGTGTTAAATCTATCTTAGAAAATGCGGTGACAAATATCCTCACTCCGAACCACGAAGCTCCTCAAGAAGCTTGCACGCCTGACATATTCTACGAGGTGTAGGTTCGCCACATTTTTCGCACCTGTTTAACTCAATTTGAGGATACATTTCCCTCAGGCAGGGAATCAGCTTTTCAAAGCTGCTCATAACGGAGAACTTTCTTCCGGGATACTTGTTCTCAAAATCGTATAGAAAGTCTCTAACTGCTGCCCTGACGGGAAAGTGACTGTAGGGACATTCATCGAAGTCCATTGGCAGTTCGTGAAGCATTCCGTAAACGACCACTTCCTTCTCGTAAACGTACCTAAAGGGCTTAATTCGCATTACCAGCCCTTCCTGAACCCTCTGCGGCACCAACCTCGCCATTCTTTCCATATCTGCATTGAGGAAGTTAAGCAGAATTGTCTGAGTTTCATCGTCGAGGTTGTGGCCGGTTGCGAGCTTTGTCGCCCCCATTTCCCTCGCGGTTCGGTTTAGCAAATACTTCCTGAAAACTCCGCAGTAAGTGCACGGCTTCTTGTCTCCTCTTTTGACCATCTCGTCCAGCGTCATGCCGAAGTTCTCCTCAAAAGATACGACCACATGCTCCATGCCAATCTGTTCGGTAACCTTTCTGGCAATCTCTACAGTCGGGGGACGGTAGCCCGCAATTCCTTCATCCACGGTTATTGCGAAGAATTCGAGGTCGCTCCTGAAGCCGTAGAGCTTATTTAGAACGAAGGCAAGTGTCACGCTGTCCTTACCACCGCTCAAGGCAATAGCGATTTTGTCTCCCTTCTGAATCATATTGTACTTCTTGACTGCAAGCTTGACTCTCCTCTCAAAGTCCTCGATAAAGTGCCTCTTGCAGAGATGCCTGTTTGAGTGTCTCTGAAATATTACTGCCCTTCTACCACATTTAGAGCACTTTTTCATGTTTCCCTCAGATTTGCCCTGCTGTAAATCGTCTCTGCCTCCTCCACTCCCTCAACCCGAAGAACCCGCTGTCTTATCTCCTCAATTGGCTCCCTCTTTACAGCGTGAACCATAAAGTAAATCGGGTAGTTCCACTTCTCGTTAACAATTCTCTCAATGAGGTGAGTTATCTGGGGAAAATCCTTCAGGAGTTGCATCGCCACCTTTTCTGGCCTGTCGGAGAGTTTCAAGACCGTCATACCGTTCTCCTTGAACCCAATCTTCCTCTCTCTCAGCACACCACTGAAGTCCCTTCCCACTCCCTTTTTCATTAGCTCTTGTATGATATCAACAACCTCCTCTTCCGAGTAGTCGAACATTGCAAACGGTCTTTCAACAATATCCAGAGACTCCAGAGACCTCACAAAATCTTCTTCAAAGCCCAATTCTCTCACAAGCGGAGCGCTTTCTGGCTCCAAGCCCCTGTTACTCCACGAAACTCCCTTGATAAGATCATACTTCACATCCATCTTGTAAACTCTCTTCGTTGGCAGCACGACGTAATCATCAACGCCGCACTCCTCGGCAATTTTTCCAACTATATCACTGATTTCGTCCAGATCCCTGCCCTTCACCGTAAACCAGACGTTGTAGTAAGCCTCCCTCAAAAAGTTGTGCTTCACCCTGAACTCGTCGTACGCATTTACCTTTCTCGCCACACCATCAACATCATCAGTCCTGAACCCAACCAGAGCTGCTCTCGTGTAATTCGAAAACGCCCTGTAGTTCAGATTCAGCCCGTACCTCTTCACAACTCCATTCTCAATGTACTCTCTAATCTGCCTGATTACCTCTTCCGAATTCCTCCCCAACTGCTCTGCCAGGTCAACGAGAGGTGTGGTTGTGAGAGGAAGGTTATACTGTAAAGCCATTAAAAGCTCAATGTCAAGCTTCAAAACTGAATCCCTCCTTCTTCAGCCTTTTTTCTCCCTGAAACGTAATCCTCAACTATTTTCTCAGCAAGCTTTTTTGCCTCGTCAACTTTTCCTTCCCTGACAAGCTCAAGAAATTCCTCATTACTGCTGACAATAGGATACAACTTCATTCTCAAATTTACCGGAATCTCATTGGACTTCATATACTCTTTGAGGTAGTCCATAGCCTTTAAAAAGTGCACAAGCTCTTCTTGCTCCTCAAGAGCCTTTTGGAACAGCTCCTTCACCTTCCTCGCAACCACTCCACTCTTTCCTTCAGTGGTGACGGCAAACCTTATCCCGTCCTTCCCTCCTTCAAACGGGACTACTACCTCCGTTTTCCTTGCGTCGTTCGCAAGATTAACCATTGACCTGTATTTTGACGCAGCTTCAATTATCCTATCATTAAACTCCTTACTACCTACCGCAACAACAATCAGATCAAAATTCTTCGCAATTTCTTCAAAATCGAGATTATCGACCGAAGCTTCAACCAGCTTAACATCCCCTCTTTCAGACATAAACTTGAGCTCATCGCTAAACTCTCTGCTGAAGACTGTAACTTCAGCACCCACCTCCACAAATTTTTTAGCTCTGAGAGTGCCGACTCCACCACCACCTATGACGGCGACCTTTTTCCCTGAAAATTCGATGTAGAGGGGAATTCTCATTGAAAATCAAAAGGGCTTTTACGATTTAAAGTATTTCCCCAACATGTTCGCATCCGAAATCACTGAGGTCATCGGCAGAGGTTAGTATAACTGCCGTAGCTGGACAGCCTTCTCTTCTCTCGAACAGCATGGCCTTCCCTCCGGCAAGAGCGGCTGCGAAATCTGCCACTTCCTCCAACCCTCCACTCTTAACCGGGAAAATTGCAGAGGCCTTTCCGTCCTTTACAAACCCAACCAGTCTCTCAACGTCATTCATGCTTAGCAGGTCATCCATGGACAAATCCGGCCCGTTGACACTTTTTCCAAAAAAGTAAATTCTGTCCCCTCTCCTCGGACAGTTTCGAGCGCGCATGTCTCTCAGCCCGATGACAGTCGCAACAAAGCCGCTCTGCTTGCTCTCAAAAAACTCCTCGTAGCCAGCGAGCATCGTGCGGACATTTATTTTTCTCCTGATGGCTTCGGAGAACGCCCTGAAAAAGCTGTGGGTGTAAAAGAAGTCACACGTTGAGTTCAGCATTACCAGCAGAGGTGTGATAAACCTGCAGAGAGTTTCAACAGCCACCTGGTTGGCCATCACCTCCGCCACAAACTCCAGATCCCTCTTAAAATCCAGCTCAAGCTCCCCCACACCGCCATAAGATACGCTGAGCACACTCACTGAAGTGAGATTTCCCAGATCAACGTTTACAGCATTCCTCTCCTCGTAAACGTCTGCGTTTCTGATGGGTAAAGAGGGCTTGAAGTAGAACCCTATGTTTTCAAGGAGGGAAAGGTAGAGGGTTATTGAAGACCTGATTATCTCGGATCTCGACTGGAGGGTTTTTCTCGCCACCTCATCGAGCTTCTCCACCAGCTCGTTTTCGAGCCTTAACGATACCAACTTCACAAGTCTTGTAATACAGATGAATTACTTAAGCCTACCCCCTTTGTTTCTTGTGGAGAGGTAGAAATGGGAGGTAGAGGTGTTTTTCGACGAATTTATTGATGAGAAATGGTGAAAAAGTGCAAGTAAGTGGACAGAGGGGTAATATCTCAATACAAAACGTTTTCCGGGCTGTTTTGGAGGGGTGAGTTTATAGTCTCCCGCATTCGCCTTGCCGGCTTTCAGAGAACTTTCATTTTTGAAGCTACAAAATTCTATGCTACCACCCCTTTGTTTCCTGTGGAGAGCCGGAAAAGTAATCTGGTATGTGTTCCAGATAGCTTGATCTTTCTGAATGGCTTTTATTTCGATTTGAAGTGGAGATAATGATTTTTCGACTTCGAGAAGTTTTGATGGTTCTTGATGATCAGAGAGACTTGTACCACAGAGATTCCCAAGCCTGAAACTACAGCCAGAGCTTTCCTCCACCTGTAAATATGCAGCGGATACAGCTCGATTTTGCCCCCAGTTTTTTGTTCCCGCCAACACCCACAAACTAAATATGTCCCGAAGGATATGTAGCATGAGGCAAATAAATGGTTATAAATGGAAAAAATTATCGAAGAAAAATTATGGTGAACTAAAATGATAAAAATTGTGTTGATTATTTTAGGAATGTTTCTTATTTTAGTAGTATCATCTTACTATTGGAGACTTCGTGTTTACAAAAAAGCGAAAGAAGAGGCAAATGAAATTCTTGGAGATGTTGGGGAGGCAATACCAGAAATTGTTACCGCTGAAGATTTAGAGGGGTTGCCCGAACCTGTTCAAAGGTATTTAAAATACACTCAGATTATTGGCAAGGAGAAAATTACAACCGTCAGGCTGGAACAGGGTGGATATTTTTCGGATGAAAGAAGGTCAAGAGTGGATGCCAATAAAGGCAGAACAGTACTTTAATGTCGATTCTGTTGAGTTTATCTGGATAGCAAAAGTAAAAGTTGCTCCATTGGTGTCAATACACGCAAAAGATGAATTAATCGACGGTAAAGGAAATTTAGTGGTAAAACTGCTTGGACTCATTAAGGTTGCTAATGCAAATGGATACGAAGTCGATAATGGAGAGATTACGAGATTTTTAGCTGAATGTACATGGTTCCCTTCAGCGTTTTTGAATGACTATATAAATTGGGAAGCTATTGACAACAGTTCAGCAAAAGCAACGATCAATCATAACGGAATTACTGCTTCAGCCATTTTCCACTTTAACGAGAGGGGAGAAGTGACAAAGATAACGGCAAAGAGATATAGGGAAGTAAATGGAAAATTTGCACTCGAGGATTGGGAAGGACAAATCGTCGAATATAAGTCGTTTAATGGCATTATTATCCCAAACAAAGTGAATGTCGTCTGGAAACTAGAAACGGGAGATTTTTGTTATGACAAAGTTGAGATAGTTGATATTGAATACAATCAATAAATCCACATCCAAACCAAAACACCATCACCCTTTTCAACTATTAAGCTGAACTAAATCTGTGGACTGCATAGAGTGCAGGGGCAGGATGAGATGTTCGGGAAAAACCTGTCCGCTACTTCCGGTGTTCAGACCGCAAATTAAGGTGGAAAATGAGGTGTTCGGCTCGTCCCCACCCTCACTTTTCGTCGGTAGGTATGGCTATCCGAAGGTGAGGGTTTGCCCGGCAGTGCCTCCGGTTGTAGGAGACACCAGAGCTTATGACACACCGGAGATGTGGTCTGAGATGCCAATTGATAGAATCCTCGAATACCGCTACTCGATGATTCTCGCCCAGTTTAAGGCCGATGTGAGGTACGACAAGCTGGAGACAATACAGGAGATGTGCCTCTACGACAGGCCAGTTGACGTTGAGGTGAACCTAGCCAAGCCTCCAGCAGCCAGAACACATTTCGACGATATTCTCCCGCCTTTTGGAGCATCAGCTCCTGCAAAAGGTGTGAAGATTTACTCCACACCCCCTCCACCGAAAGCAGTTGAGAAAGCATACTACGACACCGATATGAGGGCTGTTGAGGCTATTAGCTATCTATACGAGAAGGGCATAGCTGTGTCCCACATTCAAAAACTGCTCTCTGCCGGGACTCTCGGAGTTAAAAGAAAGCTCGTTCCTACGAGGTGGGCTATCACTGCAGTAGACGACACCCTCTCTAAGAAAATTATCGAAGAAATAAAACAGTACGAGACCATAGACAAATACAGAGTCTTCATCCTAAAAGAGACCAAGAACCTGTTCATGGCCATCCTCTGCCCCTTTCCCTGGAGCTACGAGTGGGGAGAGGCTTGGTACCCAGACACTACGTGGAACAGAACCCGCAGGGTTGGTGTTCTTACCGACAGCGAGGGATTCTTCGGAAGAACATCATACGCAAAGCTCGGGGGGTGCTACTATTCATCAAGGCTGGCCACATCGGAGTATCTGAGACGGATAAGGAGGCAGGCGACAGCAATAGTCTGGAGGGAAATATATCCTGGATTCAAAGTTCCAATCGGAGTGTGGTTCGTGAGGGAGATGCTGAGAAAAATGTACTCCGGCAATTACTATGAATTTGAAACACTCGAAGATGCTCTCAGTTTCGTAAACAAACACTCCCATCTCGGCGTGGAGAGGTGGATAAAAGCATCCAATCTCGTTAAAGCCAGGAGGCAGAGGACGCTATGGGAGTTCGGGTGATAAGAAAGAGTGTCAGAAGGGCTTTAAGCAGGAGCAACCTGCCGGGTGTGGACTTTACCATCAACCCGTACACAGGCTGCACACACGGCTGCATTTACTGCTACGCCCGCAGCTATTGCCAGAAAGAGGTTGGAGAAAACTGGGGAAGCGTTGTAATCGTCAAGGAGAACATCCCGGAGGTTCTTGGAAAGGAGTTGAGGAGGAGACCGAGTGGGAGAGTCGTTTTGAGCACTATGACTGACCCCTATCAGCCTTTGGAGAAGGAGGAAGAGCTTACAAGGAGAATTCTGGAAATATTGTTGATAAACGGTTGTAAGGTCGGAATCCAGACTAAAAGCGATCTTGTTCTCCGAGATATGGATCTTCTTAGCCAGAACCTAAATCTCGTGGATGTGGGCTTCACCATTACAATGTTGGACAAAGATTTTGCACGGAAAATTGAACCTTATGCCCCCTCTCCGCAAAGAAGGATTAGAGCGCTTGAAAGGTTGAGCGATGAGGGTGTCAGGACCTGGATTTTCATGGGCCCCGTAATTCCAGGCGTAGATGAGAAAGAAATTGAAGAGATTGTTGAGATTGCAGGTAAAACAAGCAGTTCACTCTATTATGATAAGTTCAGAGTGAAGGGGTTTATGAAGAGCGGATTTGTAGCGGAAATGGCAGAAAAAGCAGCTAAGACAGACTGGAAAGAATTGAGCCAGAGGATTAATAAAATCTGCGAAAAATATGGTGTAAAGGCAATCCCGGCATTTGGAAACGTCTAAGTAGTATCTTTAACTTTAAATCAAAATCTTTATATTTGCTGACATGAAGTCAGCCCTATGAGATGTGTTGTTTTGGGTTGTGGAACAGTCGGCACAACTGCTGCAATGATCCTCAGCAGGTCGGGCATTTTCTCAGAGCTCTACGTTGCAGATGTGAGCGAAGAAAATGCTCAAAGAGCTGCCAGCGTTTGTCAGCTTGATGAGAGTAAAGCCCTTAAATGCGATGCCGGAAATGTGGACGAAGTTTCCGGAATTATCAAAGATTTTGATGTCGTGCTGAACTGTGTCGGTCCCTTCTACGAGTACGGGCCCAAGCTGTTGAGTGCGACAATTAAGGCGGGGGTTAACTATGTGGACATCTGCGATGATTACGATGCCACAGTAGAGCAGTTAAAAATGGATGATGATGCCAAAAAGGCTGGAATTAAGGCTGTTATTGGTATGGGAAGCTCTCCTGGCCTGGCCAATTTGCTGGCAAAGTATGCCGCCCTCCACCTCTTCGATGAAACCGAGGCGATAGACATCTACCATGCCCACGGAGGAGAGGCTACAGAAGGGGCAGCAGTTGTGAAGCACCGCATACATTCAATGGAGATGGAAATTCCCGTGTTTTTGGATGGTGAGTTTAGGACTGTGAGGCTGTTTGAAGAGAGCGGAAAGGCCTTGGAAGAAGAGTTCGAGTTTCCGCTCATTGGAAAGTACTGGGTTTACGCGTATCCCCATCCAGAAACCATAACTCTACCGAAGTACATCAAGGGTGTGAAGAGGGTGACGAATCTCGGCCTTGTTCTCCCTCCTGAATACGCTGAGCTTATCAAAACTCTTGTGAGAATCAGCATGACCTCTTCGCCACCAATCAAAGTTGGAGAACAGACAGTCGATCCCTTAGAGTTTGCGGTGGCGTTCATACTGTCTAAGAGAGAGGAGTTACTGAAGAAGGCTGGTATTACGGAGCCAATGGGCTGTGTGACGGTTGCTGTAAGAGGCAGGAAGGGAGGAGAGGTGAAGAGGTACTACTTCTCCCTCGCTTCGAGAGGAATGGGTATGGGAGAAGGAACCGGCATTCCGGCTGCGATAGGAGCGATGCTTATGGGTTTGGGAAAGGTTGATGGAGCAGGAGTGATGCCTCCTGAGGCCTGCATTGATCCAATCGACGCTTTACAGCTTGCCCAGAAGATTCTGCAGGCAATGGGAGTGGAAAGAATCCCCCTCATAGTGGAGGTTGAGGATGAGAGTGGAAGGAGGGAAATAGATTTCAAGGAAGTTTTTCCGGCTCTGGGGTGATAGAATGCAGCTTGGCGTCAAACTGAGGTTCCAGAAGTTTGAGCATCCGGAGGCAAACCCCGAAGCTCTGCCTGAAGGCGTTGATCCGGATGAATACGTTATCGGGACGTACTACATGTCTTTCCCGAAAGGGATGAATCCTTTTGAAATCAGTCAGGTTCTCGCCTTGGAGCAGAGCACGGGCACATGGCTGCCAGTACCGGGAGAAACGCCAGAGGTGAGGAGAAAGCATGTCGCGAAGGTTGTGGGCGTGTATGAGGTTCCCGATTACGAGATTATGGTGCCTCAGGATGTTGAGTGGAGAAGCTTCATCGTACAGATAGCCTTCCCATGGAGAAACATGGGAAGCAGACTTTCCATGCTCTTCTCAACTGTCGTTGGAAACATATCGATGGCACCGAAGCTCAAGCTCCTCGACCTAAGATTTCCCAAGGAATTCGTTAAGGGATTTAAGGGTCCAAAGTTCGGTATCGAGGGTGTAAGAGAGGTGCTCGGAGTCAAAGATCGCCCGCTGCTCAACAACATGATCAAGCCAGACGTCTACTCCCCACCAGACCTCGGTGCAAAGCTTGCATATGAGGTGGCGAGAGGTGGGGTTGACATCATAAAGGACGACGAGTTGCTGGCAAATCCGGACTTCAACAGAATCGAAGAAAGGGTTCCAAAGTTCATGGAGGCGATTGACAGGGCTGATGAGGAAAAGGGAGAGAAGACGCTTTATGCGGTAAACGTCACAGCTGACATCCCGGAAGTTCTTGAGAATGCTGAGAAGGCGATTGAGCTTGGGGCTAACTGCTTGCTGGTCAACTACCTCGCCACAGGCTTTCCAGTGTTGGGGGCTCTGGCTGAGGACGAGAGCATAAAAGTCCCGATAATGGCTCACATGGACGTTGCTGGAGCGTATTACGTCTCGCCAACTTCTGGAGTAAGGAGCACGCTTATATTAGGAAAGCTACCGAGACTTGCTGGAGCGGACATAGTTGTCTATCCCGCACCTTACGGCAAAGCACCGATGATGGAGGAGAAGTATATCGAGGTTGCGAAGCAGCACAGGTATCCATTCTACGACATAAAACCATGCTTCCCGATGCCTTCTGGTGGCATAGCACCAATCATGGTTCCAAAACTCGTCAGCACGCTCGGTAAAGACTTCGTCGTTGCTGCAGGAGGTGGAATTCATGCACATCCTGATGGGCCCGCTGCAGGTGCAAGGGCTTTCAGACAGGCCATAGATGCAGCAATGAAAGGCTATGCAGACTTGAGAAAGTATGCTGAAGAGAACAACCTGCAGGAGCTTTTGAAGGCTCTTCAGCTTTGATTTTTTTACTTTTTAAACCATCTTTTTTGTTATTCTCGCGACTCTAGTCCAACCTTGTAAGGATAGGCTTTGGTTCTGGATGAGGTGAGGGTTGAGTACAGGAAGAAGTATCACCTTGGGAACTCCCGCCAAAGGTTTTGAAGAAACATTTTGGGCAGAGAGCTTATGTCAAAATCCTCAAGGGATTGGATCTAAGAATTTTGTCCCAAAATTACCCCCTAAAAGTATCCTTCCTCGCTTAGCACATCACTCGGTGGAGAGCAAACGGTCAGGTATATAGCCTTCTCCTTTCCGATGTTCTTAACTTTGTGTGGAAGTGCTGATGAGTGAAGCATTGAGTCTCTCCACCCCAGCTCGTAAACAAAACCTCCGACATTGCACTCAAGCTTCCCGTAGAGCACAAACCTGAACTCCTCACCTTCGTGCTCGTAGAAATCGGTTTCTGCTCCAGGCTCCATTTCAGTCAGAATGACTACCATTCTTTCCGTTCTGGCCTTTACTATGTGTTTAAACCCTCTCCCCTCTACAACCTCCCCCTCACCTTCCCTTCGAATTATTACATTCATAAAAAATCTCACCGATTTTCCTAAATAATCCTATTTGTATATGTGGTATCTAAGGACAAATTCTGAAGTTCAAATTTGTTTGAGCTAAAACTTAAAAATAAAAGAATCCCAATCCATTTATGGAACTAAAAAAAATCATAGAGGCAATCCTCTTTTCTTCATCCGAACCTGTCGATATTAAAGAGCTTAGAAAGGTTACGGGGAAGGACAAAGTTGAGATTCTCAATGCAATTGGTGAGCTCATTAGCGATTACGAGTCCCGTGATACATCCATCGAGATAATTAAGGTTGGAGAAAAGTACCTTATGAGAGTTAAGCCACAGTATGCCGATTACGTAGAAAAATACACCGTAAGGGAGTTTGACAGGGGAACTCTCAGAACTCTTGCCGTCATAGCCTCAAAGCAACCGATAACTCTTGCAAAGCTTGCTAAGATAAGAGGAAACAAATGCTACGACCATGTAAAGAAATTGCAGGAGAGAGGTCTAGTAAAGGCCGAGAAAAAGGGAAGGTCAACAATTCTGACAACAACAGAGGAGTTTGCTACCTATTTCGGCCTCCAATCCTCTGAGCCTGAAAAAATTAAGGAGGCTTTGAAGAGCTTCTTTGAGTGATTTTGCTTTGCTTTAAAGTTAAACGTTTTGGTGGTAAATGCTGATTCTGAATTCTTAACCTTTTATGCCGAGACCTGAGGCCCCATTCTGGTCACATCAAGCTTATTTCCTAGAATGCAGCATCCTCACACTTCTCAGCAGCTCACCGTCATAAGGTTCAATAATCTGTGACCCGAACCAGCCCAAAGTAAACATTTTAATAATGTAGGATTACACAAAGCCAATGACTCCTCAAAAGACCTTTATAGAATCGGGAAAGATGAAAATTGCAACTCTCCATTACGAAGGTAAAGACAAATGCGTTGTGATGGCCCATGGTTTCGGAGCTGTTAAAGAATCTCTCATACCGTACGCAGAAAAATTTGCGCATGATTTTGGTGTTCTCCTTTTCGACTACCGCTTTTTTGGGGAAAGTGATGGCTGGCCAAGGCAGCTTATTGACATAAAATCGCAGCTTGAGGACTGGAGGAATGCAATCGAGTTTGCCAGAGGTATAGGATACGATAAAATTGCCCTCTGGGGAACATCGTTCAGCGGTGGACATGTTTTGACATTGGCATCAGAGATGGACGTTGATGCCATCGTTTCTCAGGTACCATTTGTCGATGGCTTAGCTGTTGCAAGAGCTGCCGGGATTAAGAACGTATTGCGGCTAACTCTCTCAGGTATTGCAGACAAAATCCTCTCTGTTGGTGGCAGAGTTAACTACGTCCCGATTTTCAGCTCTGAAGGTAGTTTTGCGTTCATGAGTTCTCGCGAGGCTGAGAAGTACTCCTATATCATACCGGAGAGAGTGGAGTGGTTCAATGCAGTACCAGCAAGAATTGCTCTGAGTATCGTTCGTTACAGGCCCATAACTAGGGTGAGATTAATCAAGTGCCCCGTTCTTTACGTTGTTGCGGAGAAAGACGGGATAACTCCTACAAAAGCCACATTGAAGGCTGCAGAGATGACAAAGAATTCTGAGGTTATCAAGGTGGAGGGAGACCACTTCGACGTCTACCTCGACCTCTTTGAGTTTTGCAGTGAAAAGGAGAGGGAGTTTTTGGTTAAGGTGTTTTAATTTTTGGATAAAGTTTTATGTTCATGAGCGAGCCTCTACATTCACGGACTGCAACAATTCTGGATCATCTGATTACTAAAACTGGTATCTTTGCACGCTCTAAAACATTATTGGAAACGCTTCCCAATAACTTCTTTTTCCAGGAACTGCCTCCTCTAACTCCCAAGACAATTAGATCACATTTAGACTTCTCCGCAACCTCTAGTATCTTTTCGGACGGTTCACCAAACTCAACTACTGGTATGATTTTAATTTCAGATGGGATGCTCCCAATCCTGACTTCAAGCTCTTTAATTTCATCTTCCAGTAATCTTTCCGCTTCCTCACGTAGTTTCTTTAGATATTTTTTATCCAATACTTCAGCTTGAGGTGTTTTCCAGAAGGAGGTCGTTGGGTCGAACTCGTACGGAACAACATGAAGCAGCAGTATTTCTCCCCCATCCCCAACTAAACTAACAGCATACTCCAGTCCCTTCTTAGCATACTCAGATCCGTCTGTTGCGACGAGTATTCTCCTGCGTTCTGTCATAGGAATCCCTTTGTATTGCCTACTCAAAAACCATTCCACCTTTATCCGGGACCCACCTGGCCTCCTCCAACTCCTTCACGATAGCTTCTTTCAGTCTTTTAAGAGCGCTTGTTTTCACATATCTGACGTTTATAACTCCTACAAGCTCCCCTCTTTCAACTCTTCCGCTTATCACCGGCAGAAATACCACAGCAGTTATAATCTTCTCGTCTTCAACTTTTTTGGGTTCACCGGGTTGAAAAACATCAATAACAGTTCCTAAGGCATGTCTCATAATGCTCAGAGGTGATACTATCGTGTTCTTCGGAATAACAACTTTTTCAATTTCGATGACTGCAGGTTCGAATGCTTTAACCTCAACATCCTCTGCAGCCACTAATATTCTCCATTCAGCAATGTTGGTTAGACGGTAACCATAAGGTTCAACTTTCACAGATTTCTTGACCGCTTCTCCCCCAATTTTGTCCTTCCAGTAAGTTACATCCACTTGCATAATAGAATTTGTGTAAATGTTATTTATAAATCTTTGGTGCACAAATATATTATGCATAACATTTAAATAAGAAAACATAGTACAAATATTAAGAGATATGAAAGATGTGATAGTATGAGCCGAGTTAAGAAAATATTGGAAAATTTGAGAATAAATTTTGAAGAACTGGCAAGGTTCATAGATCCCGACGACACGGTGTGTATATTCGAACCTGAAAGAGGTACAGATGTAAAACTAATAGAAAAAAGATTCGAGGAGGAATTAAAAAATAGAGTTACCCACTGATTTATCTTGCACTCACACTTCCTGCAGGCACGCTTCCCAACTTTTGCAGCCCCTCATACCCTTCTGTCTTGAGCAACTCGTAAACCTCAGACTTAAGAGCGGTGATTTTAATGAAGTCCAAGAACGCGTGTGCAAAGCTGCCATGGACGACTGACCAGTATATTGCCAGGAATATCACGCCAAGAGAAAGAAGAACTGCTGTTAAGGGGTCTGAATGCGGGATGGAGGTTATGAACTTTGGCCATGCTGCTGGGTCTCTGAACAGCAGGTAGTAGTTGATTCCCGTCAATGTCCCGAAGAAGATCATCCTTTTTATGAGACCGCTCTGCTTGTGCTCAGCCGCCTCTGTAGCTTGCTCAAGCACTCCCATCTTCCTGAGAGTTCTTCTAACCTTGAACATTGGATACATGACTATCGGAGCAACGGACAGCAGCGCAATGACCATTATCGGGAAGACCAGTGAATCAAGCACAGCCCTCAAAGCCGGGTCGAGTGAGATCCATCCAAGGTCTGCCAAGTATCCCGGGACTGCGCAGGCTCTGCTCAGAGTGACAAGAATCATCACGACAGCCATTGCAAGCTTGATGACGTAAGGCTTTGTGTATGTTGTACCTACTGCCCCTATCTGAACGCCGATGAGAGATGTAGCAAGAATTAAAGTGGTCAATCTGAGATCAACAGCTCCAAGCAGGTAGATCCAAGAAAACGTTCCAGTGGAGCCCATAACAAATGCAATCCCAAGTTCTGTAGCACTTGCCACAGTGCTTGGAGCTCCAATAACGTAAATCATTGCAGGAACTCCAATGAACCCTCCAACAGCTATTGTTGCAGCCAGGAATCCGGTGCCGAAACCAAGAGGTATCGTAAGCCAGGCTGACTGCTTTCTTCCCGCAATCTTGAACTCAATCATCGGGGAAAGTCTGAATTTCTCCTCAAGCTTCTTGGCAAACTGCGGTTCAGTGTCATCAATTCCAAGCTTTTTTGCCTTGAAGACATCCCTAAGACACATCGCTGCAACTATTGGCAAAACTACGAGGAATGCAAAGCTCACATAGAGGTTAGTCCCAGTTGGCCCCAGCAATTCGAGAATGTACTTCTGGACCTGAATGCCAACCTGAACCCCTACAATTGCAGAGACAGCCATCAATAACGCCAGTTTAGGGTCTAACTGTTTGAGCCTCCATCTCCTCCAGGCCCCAATCATCGCTTTGGGGAACTTGTGGCACATATTTGATGCAACAGCCACTGGTCCCGGAGTTCCAATTGACATCATACCCGGTGTGAGTACAAATGCACCACCACTACCGATAAAACCGCTCAAAGTCCCTCCAAAGAATCCCAAGGCAAGCAGGAATGCAGCTTCGTAAAAACCAATGTTTATAAACATATCTGGTGTCATCGCCGCCCCGCCCTGTGCGAATGAAGCCATCTCAACACACCTCCCCCTCAAAAAATTATTTTACGAGTAGAACAGGCGTTTTAGCATTCTTTGTAACCTCTCCTGAAATGCTCCCCAGGAACATCTTTTTGAACATCGACAACCCTCTTACGCCCATAACAATTATGTCAGGTGCAAGCTCCTTTTCGACTTTCAGTATTCTCTCGGCAGCTATGCCAATATGCATATCGTAGAATTCAGCATCAATTCCAGCACTTCTGAGTCTGTTCATCGCATCCTCCACTATTTCCTTCCCCTCCTTTCTGAGCTTTCCGTAGAACTCCCTCTCCACCTTGTCATCCATTGGAATTGGCTCAACATCGACGGTGTAAAGAACGTACACCTTGGTGTCTGCCCTCGCGAGATTGGCAACATAGTCAACAGCCTTAAGATTGTCGACGTCGTTTCTCAGAACAAGCAGTATTCTTGATATCCCGGGGAGTCTCGTGTTCCCACTTTTTACGCTCTTTTCAACATCAATCATACACACCACCACCGTTGCAACACATGTAATCTTCTGTTCCTTCTCATATATATATTTTTTCATCATAATTAAATTAATTTAATATATTGTAATATTCCTATTACATTGTAACAATTTTGTTCCATTACTTACATTTTTCATCCAAGATATGGTAATTTGGACACTATGACAAAGGTTGGAGAAAAATGGTACGAAATCATATTTTTTCATATCATTATGATTTATTCTTTAATAAAATTTCGGAAATTTTAAGTATATGAGAAAGAATGATACATTGTAAGAACATGTATGGGGTGAAATGAACGATGACGGATTCTTATGAAACAGCTCCAGATAGAAAGATGTTCAGAAGAGTATCAGTCCTGCTTGACGGAAAGACATTTGAAGCTTTGAACACTCTAATGCAGAAAAAACACCTGAGAATATCTGATATTATAAGGCTGTCTATAATGCATTACTTCCAGCATGAAATGGGTGAGAAGTCAGATTTGTCTGATCTGGAAAAAATTGTCCAAGAATTGGTGGATGGCTCCCATCTGGTCGCAGATTTAGAAACGGTGGTCTTGCTATTGAAGAACCTTGACGGGAATTCAGATAAGTTTTGCAAAATTGCAGAAAAGGACGGCTATAAACATGGATCATACTACAAAAGCGTTGGGATAGACAATTTTGAGGAGATACTGAAGCGTTTTGAACTTAAAAACTGGTTTAAGCTAAGGTCAGAATCGGAAAACTGCTATTTCTTAACCCTGCCCGATCCCGAGCTTCAAAAGTACATTGTAAGCTTTTTGAAGGGACTATCCGAAGCCCTTGGCATGGAGGTTGAGATAAAAAATATAAGCGAAAGAAACATCATTTTGAGGGTTGGCTAACTAACTATGCGTTAAAAAAGTTTTTAAAGTTCTTTTCCGTTGGTTTTATCGATGACTATGATTTTTCTTACGCCCTCTATTAGTTCAACCGATTTTTCAAGCGCATTGAAGAGGTTCTGGAGGAATACAGAGAGCAGTTTCACTTCAGCTCTTACAGTTAAGATAAGTGTGTAAGTGTTGGAGGAGGAGGCTTTCACATGGTACCAGTTGAGGCATTCCATGTATTTCAGAACTTCAAAAATATCGTTCAGCCCCTTTACTTTAAGCTGGAAACCGTATTCTCTCCCTATTTTTCCGACATACTCCCAGAATTTCTCATTTGCGGTTCTGTTTAACTCCTCCAGTATGGTCGCCCAAAGACTGACATCAACCATTACATGTTCACTTTCCGATAGCAAGTCCACAATTCTTCCGACAAATTCAGGATCCACGTATTTCTGAACTTCTCTTAACTTGTAGTATTCCGAGACTGAGAACCTCACTATTTCGGAGACCGAGCGCTTGTCTGAGTTTGCCAAAGCCTCCAGCATTTTTGCAGTTTCATCGTCGAGCGATACAGTTATTCTTTTTACTTCCTCCTTGGTATCTCTTTCAGTCATTGGAATTAATATTACGTTCTGCTTTAAAAACTTACTTCATTTTATTTCTTATTTTCTCATAATTTTGAGTAAATAGTAAGAGAACATACGTTAATCAGCATCAGCTCAACTTCTGAATCTCAACATCTCCGTAAAACTCCTCTTGCCTTATTTCGACTTTTTTTCTGAAGGCCAAGTGCAAAATCGAGACGTAGTAGTCGACAAGGGTTGGCACATCCCACTTTTTAACGAGAGAGAAGAGAGTTACAGAATCTCTTTTCCTCAAAGCCTCGAAAACCTCCATCTCAACCTTAGCAATCATTTCTTCAAGACTCTCCTCATGTGGAACTCTCAGGGCCGCATCTACACCAACATCTTCTTGTCTCTCTCTTCTTTTACGTCTTCTCCTTCTTTTTTCAACTTCTTCAGCTCTTCTGAGCTCCTCAATCAGGTCTTTCAGAGTTGTTATCTTTCTAACTCTCCTTCTCATTGAAGTGAGAGCTTCAAGAATAACCTCATCAATCTCTTCATCAACCTCTTCCGGAAACTCTAAAGGCTCATCGAGGAAATAGAAGGAGTCGCATTCGTATGACTCGTCAACCCCATCTTCCTCCTCACCCTCACCTAAAGCCTCAAGCGTTATGGCTTCCGCCTTCATTCTAACCAGAATAGCTGCATAAAGCAGTACTCTTCCCGAAACTCTCAGGTCAAGCTTTTTCGCAGCCTCAATCCTTTTGAGAAATCTGTCTGTAACGTCAACTACGTTGATGTTCCAGGGGTCAATTTCCCCCCTTTTGGCCATCTCGATAAGAATTTCAATTGGATCCTCGAAACTCAGGTCTTCAGCTTGATTCCCGTCACCTGTGATACGTTATCCCTCCCGAGAGTTATTCCAACTATCGCGTCAGCCTGCTCCAACATGGGCTTTCTTAATGAGACAACTATAAACTGCGCATCTTTCGACCTCTTCTTTATCATCTTTGCCACTCTTCCCACATTCACGCCGTCGAGGAACATGTCGACCTCATCAAAGGCGTAGAAAGGAGCTGGCTTGTACATCTGGATGGCGAAGATTAAAGCAAGTGCTACAAGGCTCTTCTCTCCACCGCTCATAGATTCAAGCTTCTGGACAGGTTTGTTGTTTGGCTTGACCTTAATGTAAAGTCCGCTGTTGAAAGGATCGTCGCTGTCAAGGTATAGCTCCCCCTCACCGTTCGTGAGTTCTCTTATAATTTCCGCAAAGTTTCTGTTTATGGCTGTGAATACTTCAAAGAAGATCTCTCTTTTCATTCTCTCGTATCTCTCAATTTTCTCCAGAATGTCTGCCCTCTCCTTTTCAAGCACCATTTTCTTCTCAACCATCTCGTCTCTTCTCGCTTTAACTTCTTCATACTCCTGAATTGCTTTCAGGTTGACGTCTCCAAACTTTGAAAGTTCCTCATCAATTGCTCGAAGCACCATCTGAACCTCTTCAAGCGGTGGTAGGTTCTCAGGAACCTCAACCTCGCCTATCTCAGCAATCTCTGACTCGGCCATCGCCAACCTCTCATTTTGAAGTTTTATCCTCTCCACAAGCCTGTCTATCTCAGCCTCAATTCTCCTCTTCTCCTCTTCCGCAGCCCTCATCTTCTTTAGTAGTTCATCTCTCTCCTTCCTCAGTCCTTTGAGCTCTTTCCCTATCTCTTTCTCTTCTTTCCTGAGCTGCTCGAGTTCGGAGTTTATCTCCTCAGCTCTCACTTTCCCCTCTTCAACCGTGTTCTTGATCTCCTCGATTCTGTCCCTTATCTCATCCAAGTAAACCTGCTTTTCCTGCATACTGCTTTCGAGCTGCTCCTTTTTGAATTCAAGGCTTTCAATTTTCTTCTCTATTGAGATCAAAATCTCCTTGTTCCTCTGGTGCTCATCCTTCACTCTGTCGAGCTCCTCTATGATTTTCGGCACTTCACTTCCCCTGAGCTTCTTCTCAATTTCCTCAATTTCAGCTTCAAGCCCACCAACAGTCTTTTCCAGCTCCTTCAGCATCTCATTGTACTCCTTGAGCGATCTTATGTACTCCTCCTTTTCTCTCGTTTTCTGCTGTATCTTCTCCTTTAACTCCTCAATTCTACCACTCTCCGTTTTTATTTTCTCCTCCAGTAAGCTCTTTCTGTTCCTTAACTCGTTGATCATGCCCGTGAGCCTCTCCACTTCCTCCTTGTACTGCTTCCTCAAACTCTCCGCTCTATTGAGTTCGGCAAAGAGCCCATCCTTCTTTTTCTGAAGTTCGTAGATTTTGTCGGAAAGCACTCTCTCCTTTTCCACCAGCTCTCTCGAAACGAGAATACCTCTTCTCTCCGAACTTCCTCCGGTCATCAGGCCGGATTTCTCAACAAGGTCTCCTTCGAGAGTGACGAATCTGAAGCCTTTATCCATTAACCTTTTGGCCGTCTCAATTTTGTCTACAACGACTGTATCTCTCAAAACGAACTTGAAAACAGGCTGAAACTTCTTTTCGCATTTGACAAGATTTACTGCATAATCTATAACACCGTCTTCTCTCAAAATGGACTTGTCGAGGTTCAGCTTGAAGTTCTTTATTCTCCTGAGGGGGATAAAGCTAGCCCTTCCTCCTCTAACGGCCTTCAGGTAGTTTATGGCAGTAACAGCATCGTCTTCAGTCTCAACAACGATAAACTGCAGCGCATTTCCGGCAGCAGCCTCAATAGCCGTTACGTACTCTTCATCCACCTCTCCAAGCTGTGCCACCGTGCCGAAAATCCCAGGAAGCTCTCTTCTGTTTCTTGCGTCGAGTAGAAGCTCGACAGGCTTGGAGTACGTCCTTAGGGTGGACAGTGTCGCCTTCACCTTTGCAAGTTCAAGCTCCGCTTTCTTTAGCTCCTCCTCCACGTCGGATATCTTTGACCTCAGTTCAAAGAGCTCCTTGTCTGCAGAACCGAGCCTCTTTTTGGCGTTAAGCAACTCCTCCTCGTACCTCCACAGTTCTTCCTGATTACTCTTCTTCTCGTCCTCAAACTCTTTCAGTTTCAACTCGATGGAAGAAATCTCGTTTTTAATGCTCTCTACATCCATGTCTATTCTCCTGATAAGCTCAACGAGCTTGTCCCTTTCCCTTAAAATCTCACTTCGTCTCTCCTTATGCCTTTCAAGCTCCTCTTTCCTGCTGACAAGCCTGTCTCTCAGATCTCTGTGCTCCCTGTCAACTTCCTCAAGTTTTAGCTTCAGAAGTTCCATCTTAGCAGCGAGCTCATCAACGATTTCTCCAACCTGTATCCTCTTTATGGCGTACTCTTCAAGCTCTGCGTCTATGCTTTCCACATCCTCTTTTATTTTGGAAATTTCCGCAATTACCTTAACCGACTCTTCTTCAAGTCTTTTAGCCTCGTCGAGGTAGAATCTTTCAGCTCTCTTTATAGACTCAAGCTCAGAACTGAGTTCAAGTATTCTCGACTGTATTTCAGCCGACCTCTCGTCTCCAAGCTCAGAAATTTTTGTGGCAAGCTCGTTAACCTTTTCATTCAACTCAGCCATTTTTGCGTTTATTTCCGGTATTTTTCTTGTGAGTTCATCTCTCTGCCTCTCAAGTCTTTCAAGCTCCCTTTCAACCCTCTCTTTTCCCTTGACAGCAGTGAGGTAGTTGTGGGCTTTGAGATAGCTCTCGTACTCCTCCTTTCTGCTGAGAATCTCCTTGTATCTTATGGCCTCGTTCCTGTCCCTCTCAAGAGTTTGCAGTCTATCGTTGACTTCTGCAATAACTGCCTCAAGCTTCTCTATACTCTCTCTAACTCTCTCAAGTTCTTCCAAGGCCTTTTCCTTCTTTTCATCGAATTCCGAAATGCCTGCGACATCATCTATTATTTTCCTCCTCTGGAATGGTGACATCTCGATTATCCTTGTCACATCACCCTGCATTACCACGTTGTAGGCGTCGCTGTATATCCCAAACTGCGAGAGGAAGTTATGGATCTCGGAGAGGCTGACACTTCTCCCGTTGAGGTAGTAGTAGCTGTAGTACCCCTTTTCCGTTATCTTCACTTTCCTTGCAACTTCGTATTTCTTTCCGTTCTCCGAGAAGAGGATTGTGACCTCTGCCTCACTCTTTCCGTTGTGGACGAGGTCTGTGAGCCTTTCAGCCCTGAGCTGCTTTGTTGAAGTTGAAAGGCCAAGGCAGAAGAGAATGGAGTCGATTATGTTCGACTTTCCACTCCCATTGGGGCCGGTGATAACGGTAAATCCCTTGAAAAACGGAATTTCAGCCTTTTTGCCGAAAGATTTGAAATTTTTCAGCCGTATTTTCTCGATGTGCATCCTAATCGCATACTATTAAACCATCCTCTCCATCATCAGTTTTCTCTTCATTCTTTTCAGGCACGATTATTTCGCTCTCTTCTCTTCTGCCGATCTTCTCCTCCTCAACTTCCTCCTTCTCAGGCAGATATAAAGGCTCGTTCTCGAAAACTTTGGCCTTCTGTATTTGCTCTTCAACAATTTCTCTCTTATCTTTCTTGCTGTCTTTCTTCTCAAGCAAGTCCTTTATCTCTCCCTTTACGTAAGCCAGTTCGGTTATAATACTCTCCATCGCCTTCCTAAGTTCGACGATTTTGGACTCAACCTCTGAGGTCTGCGAGTTTTTGAGAAACTTCTGGACCTCTCTCAGGACCTCCTCCTTTACCTCTTCCGCGATTTCCCTCTTTACCTTCTCAAGTTCCTCTCTGTTCATTCTTCTCAGCTCCATCAACTCTCTTTCCTTCTCGGCAAGCTTCCTTTCGAGCCTCTCTATTAATATGTCCCTTTCCGACATTTTATAAAAGAAGTGGTTAAAGTCATTAATAAGCTTTTTCCTTGATTGTTACTCATAGGTAATTTAAAACCATTAGTTTGTTAAGGAGAAAAGCCAAGTTGAATTGTGAAAAACTATAGGTCATTAAAATTTTATGAGTGGAATTGTTGATTTGCTTTTGTAGTTGTTTTGTTAAAGTCGTCTGCTTGGATCCGTTTGTAAATCAGGAAAGGTTTTACAGGGCGGTTTCGTTTTACTTCAGAATTATTCTATGTGTGGTAGCGGGAATTTTTAACCGGACGAGGAGCTCTAAAGCAATAAAATCAGATTTTTGGTTATATATACTCTATTTTATGCTTAACAGTTTTTTAAGATAATCCACGAATAGCTGCTTAGTCATATTCCAAGCATTCAGCAGATTTTGACATCAGTCCAATCGGGTTTAAGCTTACTAGCAATGCACCTAAGGATTATCCTACATGCTGCGCTTTTTTGTTAAAACTACTTTAGAATTGTTTAATTTTTGAGCGTATCTTCTCGTTTGAGTCGCACTAACAGCCTATATATGGCCTCCAAAACTTCAACACAAGAAAAAACAATTCTATTCACTCCCATACTAAAAAGAAGAAATTTCCAAAAGAATTCGATTAGACTTTCACACCTCTGGTATTATTCCGGTGTTCCACAGGAAACAAAGGGGTCAGGAGGTCAAGTACTTGTAGGCTGAGTATGCCGCAACAGCACCATCACCGCATGCGGTGACTACCTGCTTAAGCGGATTGTCGCAGCAGTCTCCGGCAGCAAAAACACCCTCGACATTCGTTTTTTGCTCCTTATCGACCTTTATGTAGCCCATAGAGTCTCTCTCAACTCCGAGGTCGGCCACAACATCCGTTGCGGGACGCATGCCTATTGCGACAAAGATACCATCAGCCGCGATTTCGAACTCCTCCTTTTTCTCCCTGTTGTAAGCAACAACTTTCTCCACCTTTCCTGAGCCGATTATCTTTCTGATGGTGGTGCTGTAGTGAACCGGAATTCCCCTCTTCTCCACTTCTTCCACCAAGGCCTTTTCTGCCCTGAACGAGGGTGTTCTGGAAACAATTGTAACATCACAGCCTATGTCGTGCAGATAGATCGCATCCTCTATGGCCTCCTTCCCGCTCCCGTAAACTACGACCTTCTTTCCCCTGAAAAAGTTTCCGTCGCACGTGGCGCAGTAGCTAACTCCTCTCCCGATAAAGGCACTTTCACCCTCAATTCCGGCTTCCTTGTGCTTTCCTCCAGTTGCGACTATTATTGCCCTTGCCTCGTACTCTCCCCCCTCTGCTATGACTGTGAAAGTTTCGCCGCTCCTCTCGACCTTTTCCACCCTCTCAAGCTTCCACTCGGCTCCGGCCTTTACAGCCTGCTCCTTCATTTTTTCCAGCAGCTCCATTCCGCTGCCCTCAAAACCGGGATAGTTTTCAATTTTGGCAGCGAGAGATAACTGTGACACAGGGTCAACACTCTCGAAGAAAACTGTTTTGAGGCCATACCTTGCCGAGTAAAGCGCGGCAGTCAATCCTGCAGGCCCTCCACCGATTATTGCGACATCGTACATGCTTTTAATACGCCAATTAGACTAATAACCTTTTGCCGGGTTTGGTGAATTCCGGTCAAAACTGGATTTCTCCACAACTCTCAAAAACTCAGGAGGCACAAAATCGGCGGTGTAAACTTTGCCTTTTTTCCTCACCTTTATCCCCCTTTTCATCAACCCTTCTGCATCAATTTCAAGCAGAACAGGATTGCTTGAATGCCTTTTTCCGACCTCAATGGCCTCCCGTGGTGAGGAACACATGTGCACTTCAAGCCTCTTCATAGGCAGAAGTCCAAGTTTGAGGATTGAACTGAGGTTCTTGTGTGAGGTTGCGTGATAGAGCTTCTTGGGTATCTCCCCCTCTTCACTCCAGTCCGTTTTCACTTCAATGCTGTGTCCGTATCTCGCCCTTATTCGCCCGTTCTTAATCTCGAATCTTTTCTTTGGGTCAAACTTAACTATGAGTTCAATCTGCTTTCTCCCAACACCGTATCGCTCTTTCAGAACCTTCAGCACATCATTAAGCTCTGCCCACCCCTCCTCATTAAGTGTTATTCCGAAATCTCTTGCAAAATGTCTCAGCAAACCACTCAAAAACTTGCTAACTTTTTTCCTGTCCTCAGACTTTATGAGAACCTCTCCTTTTCCGCACTCACACTTTCCTTCGAACTCGCCACATCTTTTGCAGATACCAAGGTCCACGAAATGAGTAGGCCAAGGTTTTTTAAAAGTGATTTGATGCAAAAGCTATGCGATATGGAGAGGTATCCATAGTTCTTTCGGCAATTCTCATGGGAACGGTGGCCATTTTCGTCAGAAATACTGGTGGAGATGCCCTCTCCATCACATTTCTGAGGCTCCTCTTCGGCTTTCTCGTAATTCTGCCATTCTGTCTAAAGGATATAGCACCACCAGACCGAATTTTGATTGGACTTGCATTCTTCAATTTCACCACAATTGCATCCTATATTACGGCAATACAGAATGTAGAGGTCGCGATGGCAGCTCTTCTGCTTTACATGGCACCCGTATATGTTATCCCTATTTCCGTGCTGATGGGCGAGAAGGTTGAAACAAAAACGCTCTTGGCCCTCCCATTGGGTCTAACGGGTCTTTATCTCATGCTCACACCATATGCCGAGCTAACTCCCGGTATCATTTTTGGGATCATCTCAGGTTTCAGCTATGCCCTCGTTTTCGTTTTATCAAAAGAAGCAAGAAAAAAGCACTCTCCATTCAGGATAAACTTCTACAACCTGGGATTGGGTTCAGCTGCACTTTTACCTTACTTCGTTCTTTTTGGAAAGGTGAAAAGCATTCTGTGGGCGGTTGGGCTCGGTATAGTTCCTACAGCGATACCATTCCTTTTATTCTTGTATGGGATGAAGTACGTCAAGGTTCAGAGGGCACCGATTCTTGCACTCATCGAGCCCCTCTGTGCCGGTCTTGTTGGGTATCTTTATTTTGGAGAAGTGCTCACATTAAACCAGCTTATTGGAGGAGCGATGATTCTAGCTGGAGTCCTCATTGCTTGGAGGGATTGAGCGAAATTTCTGGAATTTGAAAAAGATAAAAATCTCGAAAATGTTATAAGTTCAACACCATGAAATAACCTGAGTGATTGATACCTGGGAGGAATACAGGGTTTTTGAGGAAAACCTGAGGAAGTTTGTTGAAACGGTAGAGACCACTCCGAAAATAAAAAAAGGTCTTGCCTATGCAATAACCGCGGGAGGTAAGAGGAGCAGGCCTGTTATCGTTCTTCTTTCATCTAAGCTTTGTGGTGGTAATTATTCAGATGTGATGAAACTCGCTTTGTCAGTTGAATTAATTCACACGGCAAGCTTAGTTCATGATGACGTCATCGACAAGGCTGAGAAGAGGAGGAAGAGAGAAGCTCTGCACAAAAAGTACGACATCTCTCTTGCCATAGTTCTCGGAGACTGGCTAATTTCGAAGGCGGTAGAATTGACATCGGAGTATGGAGAGGAGATAATCAGAGACTTCTCAAATGTCGGAATGATGATGTCCGAGGGGGAGGTTTTGGATATCTACAGCATCAAAGAGGAATTCGCTGAGAAGGACTATTTTGAGTGCATCGAGAAGAAGACTGCAGCGCTTTTCGCTTATTCAGCAAGAAGTGCGTGCAAGATAGTATGCGACGACAGAACTGCAGCTCAGAAGCTCTTTGATTATGGCCTTAATCTGGGGATAGCCTATCAAATTGTTGACGATCTTCTTGAGTATCTTCGACTTCTGGATGACAAGCACTCAGTTTTTGAATCAAGAACACTTCCCCAAATCTACGAGGAGAAGTACGGGCGGGAAGAAGGTGTAAATAAGGTAATGGAGAGGATAAGCACGTTCGTTGAGAAAAGCCTGAGCTCTTTGAACTATTTTGATGACTGCAGGGAGAAGGAGAAACTCAGAAAAATCGTAGATTTCATGACATATGATATGATAAGAAGGAAGGCGGAAAAGAAGGTTATTTTCTGAGCTTTTTGAAAAGCTTCTCGTTGTTTTCCATCACCCTTCTCCAGTCCTCAACTCCAGCCCCACTCAGAACCTTCTCTGCAGCGGAATCGTTTATTATGTCTGCCGGAGAGTGCATGTCCGTGTTTATAACAAGCTGGAAGCCGTATTTTTCTGCGAGCCTGCTCACCCGTCCATTGCCGAGGCAGTGTCCCCTTCTGGCTGAAATCTCGATGTAAATTCCGTTCTCCTTTGCCAGTTCCGCTTCCTCCTCCTTCATCAGTCCCGGATGGGCGAGGATGTTTATCTCCTCGTTCAGGGCGGCAAGGTTAGTCCCCTCCTTTACCGGCTCTGCTATCGTTTCTCCGTGCACAATAACAATTTCAGCTCCCTCTTTCCAGGCAAGTTCAACAGCTTTACCGATGAGACTGGGCGGGACATGTGTGATTTCGACACCAACAAGAAACTTCGCCTCGTACACTTCCATGTGCTCCTTAATCCTTAGCAGCTTGGCTAAGATGTCGGGGATGTTGGTGAAATCTGCATGGTCGGTTATGGCAAACCCCCTGTTGCCAGCCGCATACATCCTTCTGGCAATTTCGGAAGGAATCAGTTCTCCGTCACTGAAAATGGAATGGACGTGCAAATCGAACATGCAAAAATGTTAAATAAGGAGCTATTAAGCTTTTACTGTGAAGGGCTTGAGAAGACTCGTGCTTGATGTGTTAAAGCCCCATGAGCCGAAAACAATAGTTTTTGCCCTTAAGCTCAGTGAGCTTGAGAATGTGGATGGTGTGAATATCCACCTGTCTGAAATTGATCAGGCTACGGAGAACATAAAGATTACAATTCTCGGCGACAACCTCGATTACGAGCAGATAAAGGCCGTGATTGAAGATCTTGGAGGGGTCATTCATAGTGTGGATGAGGTTGTTGCGGGTAAAATTATAGTGGAATCTGTGAAGACCGAGCAGGATTGATTTTTATTTTCTGCTAAGCTGAGATGCTAACTTTCCATACCAGCACGTTGATTAGAGTTCTACTCTGTTTATGTTTCCGCAAACATTAAACAGCGAGATTTATCAAAATGCCGGCCTTTCCACCATGAACTGACAGCGCTTACTCGCTGAGCATGAACAACTCCTTAAAGCTCGGAAAAATACCAATCTGCATCATTACAAACCAGAATACTGCTCCGGCAGTAGAGTAAAATAGGCTGTAATAGAGGGCTTTCGGACTCGTCAGCACACTCTTCCAGCCCTCGAAGTCCGTTACGAAGTGGTAAAAGACGACGATTGGGATTGACAAGTGAGCGCACTCAGCCTTAAGGAATATTAGTTCACCAACAATAACCGAAGCAATGAAAACGTAGGCGACGCTCATGACCGCAAAGAAAGCCACATGAATTGGCAAGAACCAGTCCGGCAGATCTCTTGCCTTCACATATCTGTACCCTTTCAACCACCGCTCATAAACGCTCACTAAGAAATCACCTTTTTCGCCTCCTCTACGAGCCTCCTTGCCTCGTCTTTGCTTAATCCAAGCGTCCTCAGCTTGGGCTCACAAGCTTTCACTATATCCCTGCAAAAAACCAGCCCGGCATTAACGACCGTGTCGAGTATCTCTTTCTCTATTCTTAGAATGGTGACGGGATAAAGGCCTCTTGACTCAAGCAGCACTTCTATCCCCTCATTCTCAGGATAATTCCAGCCGGTCAGCCTTATCCCCATGCATCTCGCATACCTCTTTGCCTCTTCTGAAAACTTGGTGTTCGTGAAAATCCATGGCTTGGTGAAGCCGTGTCCTTCGACATCAAGAAATCGTGCGTACGTGTACATGGCCTCCTTTAATCCAGTGTAGATTGGCTGGTTGTGGAACTTGCACTCTATCATGTACTTTTCTCCGTCCTTCTCAGCTACAACATCAATTTCCTGCTCAACGCACTTGCCCTGAACGATTACATTTGTCTCCGTTTCGAAGCCGTACTCTTTGAGCAGCCTCGCAACGAACTTCTCGAAGCCGAACCCGGAAGGGCCAAGACGAAGCAGGGAGCGCTTAAGGTCGTATCTCTCCGCTTTTGGATACTCATGCTTCAGCAAAAGCTCAATTACGAGTTCGAGAACCTCGTCAGTGCTTATCCCATCGTATATCCTCCTCTCAACCTCATCTGCCACCCTCTCAGCAACTCTCTTGCTCGCTCCAGCCCTCAAGCACGTTCTGATAATCTTGGCCTTGCTGAACTCCTCAAGTCTGCTGTCCCTCTTCCTTACCCTCAACATTGGCCCTCAGCTCGTTCGCAAACCAAACCACACGCTGCGGGAATGGAATCTCAATTCCATTCCTCTCAAGTTCAGTCTTTATCTTCCACAGCAGTTCCATTTTTACGCTATACCATTCTGTTGACGGCGCCCATATCTTCACAACGATATTTACACTGTTGTCACCAAGGCTGTCAACGAAAACCTGCGGCTCAGGATTTTTAAGGGCGAAGGGATGCTCCTCAATCAGCCTCTTTATGATTTCAATCGCCTTCTCGGCATCGTCGCTGTACCTTATCCCTATAACATACTCGAACCTCCTCGCTATGTGGGCCACGTAGTTGGTTATGTTAGAAGTGAACACCTTCTCGTTGGGGATTCTGACATAAAGGCCATCGTAGGTTCGGATGATTGTGGAGAGAATGTTCACGTCCTCAACAAAACCCGCAACTCCGTCAATGTTAACCTGATCTCCAATCTTTATCGGCTTCTCCGAGATAAGAAAAATCCCGGAAACGAGGTTTGCGACAACACTCTGGCTGGCAAAACCGAGAACTATTCCGGTAATCCCACCCGCAACCAGTAAACCTGAAAGGTCAAGACCCAATGCTGGCAGAACGGCAATGAAAGCGATGAAAATTATCCCGAAGTAAATGACTTTGAGCATCAGTTCAAGCTGATCTCTCTTCATTTTGTCTATAAGGGTTCTTCTGAGGTTGGTTGTGACCAACTTTGCTATTATTGTGGCGAAAGCCATCACTACGATGACGACTATAACATCGTAAACCGTAACGTCTCCATAAAGCTTGTAATTTAAAATATCAATCATAATCCCCACTCCATTACGAATTTTAAAGCAGTTACGGCAATTCTTCTCGCGGTGTAGAGTTCCAAGGCCTTCCTCATCTTCTCCTTCAGAGGTTGCTCGATGAACCTCGTTTCTGCAACCTTTGGTGAGACTATGTTAATAGAGGCTGAGGAGTAAACCATCTCCTCATCATAGTATATCTTCATTCCGTAAACGTCGAAAACAGCGTTGCTTATTTCAATCCACTCACTGTCGCTGTTCACGATTCTTAGCTTGATTACACCTTCTCTGTATTTGTCAACCTGCGGAATTTCTGAATAAAGGTCGCTCTCCCAGTATCGGCAAATTATCCCGTCTCTCGGATTCCCGTAGAGCGTGTATTTTGGTTTCTGGAGCGAGAAGATGTCGACAATCCCTACGCTCTTTTTAGCCGCAATAAAGACAGCTATCTCAACCGGAAAGGTGGCGTAAACCTCTACCGCCGATTTTGGTTCCGCAAAAAATGGTTTGGTGAACTTGATTTGCAGGAAGTTGGTAATGTTTTTGGGCATGTTAACCGGCTCGACTGGATTTATAATCAGCCTCCCCTTATCGACTGAAAGTCCTTTCTCAATTTTGTCGCCGTTCTCTCTAATATATTGGTAAAAAGGACCAGCCTTTTCCGTTCTTATCCTGTATTCGCCTATCTCAGCCTGAAATCCCTCAACGTCGTGGTAGCCAAACACATCTTGTCTATGTTTTTTTGGATAAAAGTTTTTTTATTTGGTAGAAACTAAGAATGAATTTTTCTTCTGCATCTATGGGCCTTCTCCACTTCTCGAAGGAAGGAATTTCACAGTCTTGGTTTTTGACTCTTCGCCTTGATATCTGTAAGAATTTCTGCCATCTTTGTTATCAGTTTCTCTTTAAGAGCCATATCTTTCACTGTTTCCAGCCACCTCTAACAATTGTTGAACCGCTAAAACCATGCCCCCATCAAAACAAAAATATTTATGCCTCAAAAAATATTCCCATTATGGAAAGAATCTTTGCTCCCTGGAGAATAAGATACGTGCTTGCCCCTAAACCAAAGGAGTGCGTTTTCTGCACTGCTCCAAAGGAAAATAAAGACAGGGAGAACTTAATACTCTATAGGGGTAAAACCTGCTACGTCATTATGAACCGCAATCCATACAACCCTGGCCATGTGATGGTAAACCCCTACCGCCACATCCCATCCATCGAGGATATGACAGAGGAGGAAATGATTGAGTCCATGAAGCTTGTCAAGCTCTCAATTAAGGCCATCAGAGAAGCGATGAATCCGGATGGTTTCAATGTGGGTGTTAATATCGGCAAAGTTGCGGGGGCAGGAATTGCTGCACATCTCCACATACACGTTGTGCCGAGGTGGAATGGGGACACATCCTTCATGCCGGTTCTTGCGGATGTTCAAATCATCCCGGAAGCCCTGGAAGAGACGTACGACAAGCTATATCCGGTGTTTCATAAACAATGAATTTTTTTACGTAGAATGTGAAAGGGCATGTCCACATTACCAAAACCTATAAATCTAAAACATAACACTAAAATA